>NZ_JAMYMF010000040.1:0-63910 GCF_040318415.1 Mesorhizobium sp. M1163
CGCCGAGTTCGTCATCCCGACGATGAATTAGCCGGACGGTTTCCTGTCTGCGCGTCCTCGCTTCGGCTGCGGGCGCGCGGGCCGGTGTGAAGGACGGCGCCGAGTTCGTCATCCCGACGATGAACTGATCCAAATCGCAGAAAGCAAGAAAGGCCCGGGCTTGGAGCCCGGGCCTTTTTTGTCGCGGTCTTCATCGGCATGAACACGAATGTGATGGAACCAAGAAGGCAGCAATCCTCTTAGGTTGCAGTCCTGCCGCGAAGGAGGAGCTGGCAGATCAACCAACGGCGCTGGTGACGGCTCCGGGGGATATCGTCCGGCGCAAAGGAGATGTCAGATGACACGTCTCATGGCGATCATAGCTTGCGCGGCAACGGCGGCGCTTTCCGCCATCCCGGCAATGGCTGCCGAGCAATGCGCGGCACGCGCAGATATGGTCAAGGCGCTCGGCGAGAAGTTTCATGAAAACCCGAGCGCGGTTGGCGTCGTCAATCCGAATGTGGTGCTTGAAGTCTTCGTTTCCGACAAGGGCACCTGGACCATCCTCGCCAGCGATACAAAAGGTCAAAGCTGCGTGATTTCAGTCGGCGAAGGCTGGGAGAGCGCGATGACGATAGCGGCGCTGCCCGGTACCTGAAGTAGGCCTTTCCTATTCACCTGGCCGCAGCCTCGGCACGACAGCCGGGCTGCGGCCCTGTTCTCGGCGACCTTGAAACGGATCTCCCCGCGCCCACTTGAGGCGCGCACGGCTTGCTATTTTTCGTTAGCGATACCATATATGGAACATAGCGAGAACATCCAGAATCGTTCCCGCTGGCGGCAGACCGGAACACGGAAAGGAGCGACGCGATGATGACGTCGGAACCGGCCTGGATCGCTCCGGCAAAATGAGGCCGTCAATCACCTCCCTTTGCCGGATCGTGATGGCAAAGGAGGTGCCCTATGGCACGCAAATCGCTGTTAGGATGGGTGAAGACCGTAGCTTTTGCTGGCTTATTCGCGGTGGGTACGAATGCCGCAAGCGCCCAATATCAATACTGCGTTGAACATGGCGACCTCGTCGCCCACCTAGCCGAGAATTTCCAGGAAAGACAGTTTGCTCTCGGACTGATCGGTCAGGAGGCGGTCATGGAAGTTTTTGTCGCCGATAGCGGAAGCTGGACGGTCATCGTGACCGACGTCGCCGGCAGAAGCTGCATTGTCGCAGCCGGCGAAAATTGGGAAAGCGTGGAGGCCCTGCCCGGCCAAAACTCATGAGGGAGCGGGCGGCGTCAGCGCGTAGCAGCTGCCTCAGCGTGGCCGCGCAGCAACGCCATCAGCCGCTTGGCGTCCTTGGCCGCGGCCTCTTCGTCGCCGGCGAGGATCGAGCGGATCAATGCGACATGGTGCTCGGCGGATTCGGCCAAGCCGGTATCGGCCTTGTAGCGGAACCAGAAGCGGCGGCTGTGGGTTTGCAAGGGGGCCGCCAGGCGCGCCCCGAACGGGTTGTCTGCAGCCAGCGCCAGCGCCTCATCAAGCGCCTTGTCGGCTTGGATGAAGCAAAGAACATTTTCCGAAATCACGGCCTTTTGCATGGCCAGCGCTGCGTCATGAAACAGGTCGGCGGCCTCGCGGGTGACGAAGCGAGCGGCCGAGCGGGCAAGCACGACCTCGACGCCGCGGCGGGCGTCGAGGACGCGCAGCCAGTCGCCAGGGTGAAGCGGGGCAATGGCAATGCCGGCACGCGGCCGGACCTCGAGCAGCCCCTCCCAGGCCAGCCGCTGGATCGCTTCGCGCACCGGGGTGCGGCCAAGGCCGAGCCTGTCGATCAGCGCCCCCTCGGTGATGAAGCTCGCGGGCGCCAGTTCGAGCGTTACGATCATATGCTCGAGCCTGCGGTAGGCCTTCGCAGTCGCCGGCTCGGAGCCTGGGTTGTCATATACCAATGCGGCGTCTCCTGATATATTTTTGATATATCATATCAGATTCAACGTTGACAGCCGGCTTCTTAAGAAATATACGACTGATATATCAGATGGAGCAACCGACATGTGGGCCGGAGTTTTCCCCGCCGTTACGACCAAATTCACCGAGGATGATCGCCTCGACCATGCCGAGATGGAGCGCTGCTTTGCGCTGCAGATGGAGGCCGGCTGCGACGGCATCATCGTCTGTGGCTCGCTTGGCGAAGGACCGATGCTGTCGCATGACGAAAAGATCGAGGTGCTGAAGACCGCGCAGAAGATCGCCGGCAACAAACCGGTGCTGTTGACGGTCAACGAAGCCGGCACACGCGAGGCGGCGACGATCGCGCGCCGCGCCGCAAAAGAAGGCGCGAACGGTTTGATGGTGGTGCCGAGCCCGATCTACCATACCAATGCCGAGGAGACAGTCGCGGCACTCAGCGCCGTCGCCGCGGCCGGCGACCTGCCGGTGATGATCTACTCCAACCGGCTTGCCTACCGCGTCGACGTCACCGTCGACCAGATGGAGGAACTGGCGAAGGACCAGCGCTTCGTCGCCATCAAGGAGTCCTCCGACGATATCCGCCGCTCGACCGAGATCATCAACCGCCTCGGCGACCGCTACGATTTGTTCACCGGCGTCGACAATCTCGCCTTCGAGGCGCTGTCGGTCGGCGCTATCGGCTGGGTGGCGGGCCTGGTCACCGCGTTCCCGCGCGAGACGGTCGCTGTCTACCAGCTGATGAGACAGGGCCGCCGTGAGGAGGCGCTGAAGATCTACCGCTGGTTCCGGCCGCTGCTCGATCTCGACGTATCGACCTATCTGGTGCAGAACATCAAGCTCGCGGAAGTCTTCGCCATCGATACCAATGACCGGGTGCGCATGCCGCGCCAGCCATTGTCGGGCGAGCGCCGCAAGGCTGTCGAAAAGATCGTCAGGGATGCGCTGGCGGTGCGGCCAGAGCTGCCGACATTCTGATCCAGTCACTTTGAGGCTATTTGCAGATGTGCAGCGCGGCGCATGGCAATGAATGATGATGCTACGCTCGATGTTGCCATCATTGGTGGCGGCATCATCGGCATCTGCGCCGCCGCCTTTCTGGCCGAGGCGGGGCGAAACGTCACGATCTTCGATCGGACGGGGATCTGCGAGGAAACCAGCTCCGGCAATGCCGCTGCCTTGGCGTTCTCCGATGTGCTGCCGCTGGCTCACAAGGGCATGATCAGGCAGTTGCCGAAATGGCTCGCCGACCCGCTAGGCCCGCTCAGCATTCCGCCCGCCTATCTGCCGAAGCTGTTGCCCTGGCTGGTCCGCTTCTGGCGGGCCGGCCGAAGCGACCGCTATGAAGCCGGCCTTGCCGCGCAGGCCGGGATGATGAAGCTCGCCGAGGCGGAATGGATGGGCTTGCTCGACCGTTCCGGCACACGGCCGATGCTGCACGAGGACGGCTCGCTCGAACTCTACGAAAGCGAGGCTGAGTTCAAGGCGTCGCTGCCCGGCTGGGCGGCAAGGCAGCGCTTCGGCATCGGCTTCAACCATGTCGAAGGCAGCGCTCTCGCCGCCTTGCAGCCCGGCCTGTCGCCGCGCTTCGCCAGGGGCACGTTCGTGCCGGGGTGGAAGACCGTCGCCGACCCCAAGCTGCTTGGAAAGGCCTTATGGGCCTATGCCGAGAGGTTGGGCGCGGGGTTCGAAAAGGCCCGGATCGAGCGTATCGAGGCGGGACAGGGCGACGCGATCCTGACCATGGCCGACGGTACGACGCGTCGGGCAAAGCATGTCGTCATCGCTGCCGGGGCCTGGTCGCATCTGCTGGCGAGACATCTCGGCGACGGCATCCCGCTGGAGACCGAGCGTGGCTACAACACGACGCTGCCGAAGACTGCGTTCGACGTAAAGCGGCAATTGATCTTCTCCGGGCATGGCTTTGTCATCACGCCGCTCGAGACCGGCCTGCGCGTCGGTGGCGCGGTCGAGCTCGGCGGCCTCGAAAGGCCGCCCAATTATGCGCGCTCGAAAGCACTGCTCGAAAAGGCGCAAAAGTTCCTGCCAGGGCTGGATCCGGCCAATGGCCGCGAATGGATGGGGTTCCGGCCGTCGCTGCCGGATTCGTTGTCGGTGATCGGGCGGTCGCAAAAAACGCCGTCGGTGGTGTATGGCTTCGGCCATGGTCATCTCGGCCTGACCCAGGCCGCGGCGACCGGACGCTTGATCCGTGAGCTCGTTCTCGGGCAGAGTCCATCGCTCGATCTCGGTCCGTTCAGTCCGCAACGGTTTTGAGATCGAAGACATTCAGTTGGGAGCCGGCATGGCCAAGAATTCCTTCTTCTGCATAGACGGCCACACCTGCGGCAATCCGGTGCGGCTGGTCGCCGGCGGCGGACCGCTGCTCAACGGCTCGACGATGATGGAGCGGCGAGCGCATTTCCTGGCCGAATATGACTGGATCCGCACCGGGCTGATGTTCGAGCCGCGCGGCCATGACGTGATGTCCGGCTCGATCCTCTATCCGCCGACGCGCGAGGATTGCGACATCGCCATCCTGTTCATCGAAACCTCCGGCTGTCTGCCGATGTGCGGCCACGGCACAATCGGCACTGTGACCTTTGCCGTCGAACAGGGGCTGATCAAGCCGAAGACGCCGGGCGTGCTCGGGCTGGATACGCCGGCGGGCCTGGTCGTCGCCGAGTACAAGCAGGTCGGCGACTATGTCGAGGAGGTGCGCATCACCAATGTGCCGTCCTTCCTCTATGCCGAGGGACTGACGGTCGAATGCCCCGGGCTCGGCGAGATCAGCGTCGATGTCGCCTATGGCGGCAACTTCTACGCCATCGTCGAACCGCAAACGAACTATCGCGACATGGCCGACCATTCGGCGGGCGAGCTGATCGCCTGGAGCCCGGTGGTGCGGCAGCGGCTCAACGAGAAATATTCCTTCGTCCACCCGGAGAATCCCGGCATCGACAAGCTGTCGCACATATTGTGGACCGGTGCGCCGACCAACCCGCAAGCCGATGCCCGCAACGCCGTCTTCTACGGCGACAAGGCGATCGACCGCTCGCCCTGCGGCACCGGCACCTCGGCGCGGATGGCGCAGCTTCACGCCAAGGGCAAGCTTGGGGTTGGCGACGACTTCGTCCATGAATCGATCATCGGCTCGCTGTTCAAGGGCAGGGTGGAAAAAGAGGTCACCGTCGCCGGCAAGCCGGCGATCATTCCGTCGATCGGCGGCTGGGCACGGATGACCGGATTGAACACGATCTTCATCGACGACCGCGACCCGTTCGCGCACGGCTTCGTCGTCAAATAGAAAAAACGCTGACGCAGGGGAAGAAAGAGAGCGTAAACGGATTGCGATCAACGACGCAACGATCCCGCTCATCAACTTATTTTGACGGCGATTTCTTCGAAACGAGGCGCATGGTGCGGTTGAATCGTCAAAGACATTGCGTTAGGCCAATGGTAGGGTCCGCGATGGTCCAGGGGCCGGACGGGAATAAAACGGGCAATCGGACGGCGTGCGGCGAAAACACGCATAGCCATCGAAAAATCACGTTGCAATCCGGGCTCGAAACTTTACGACTAGGGGAAATACGAAAAGGAATGCGTCTGCATGGGCGACATTCCAGGGGAGCCACGACAGCATGCAGTATTTTGTCCAGCAGCTTATCAATGGGCTGACGCTGGGATCGATCTATGGGCTGATAGCGATCGGCTATACGATGGTCTACGGCATCATCGGCATGATCAATTTTGCCCATGGCGACATCTTCATGGTCGGGGCATTCACCGCCCTCATCGTTTTCCTCATTCTCGGCGCATTGTTCTATTCCTTGCCGGTGGTGATCGCGCTGCTGATCATGATGATCGTCGCGATGCTGCTGACCAGCCTGTATAATTGGACGATCGAGAAGGTGGCCTACCGGCCTTTGCGCGGTTCGTTCCGGCTGGCCCCGCTGATCACCGCGATCGGCATGTCGATCGCCCTGTCGAACTTCGTCCAGGTGACGCAAGGGCCGCGCAACAAGCCGATCCCGCCGATGGTGTCCACGGTCTACAACATCGAGGGCATCAGCGTATCGCTGAAGCAGATCATCATCGTCATCGTCACCGCGCTGCTGCTGGCGCTGTTCTGGTATTTGGTCAACAAGACCTCACTGGGCCGGGCGCAAAGGGCATGCGAGCAGGACCGCAAGATGGCGGCGTTGCTTGGCATCGACGTCGACCGCACCATCTCGATCACCTTCGTCATGGGTGCGGCCCTTGCTGCCGTCGCCGGCACGCTGTTCCTGATGTATTACGGCGTCATCGCCTTCTCCGACGGTTTCACGCCCGGCGTGAAGGCGTTCACCGCGGCGGTGCTCGGCGGCATCGGCTCGCTGCCCGGCGCCGTGCTCGGCGGGCTGATGATCGGCTTCATCGAAAGCATGTGGTCGGCTTATTTCTCGATCGACTACAAGGACGTCGCCGCCTTCTCCATCCTGGCGATCGTCCTGATCTTCCTGCCTTCCGGCATATTGGGCCGGCCAGAAGTCGAAAAGGTCTGAGGTCATGGCGGTCACTGTATCTCCGGAGCGCGGCGTCGTCGCCACCCCAGTGCAACGCGCCACGCGCGAGGCGCTTTATGCTGGTGCCGTCGCGCTCGGCCTGTTCGTGCTGTTCATCGGCCTGCGGACCGATCAGAACATCTCCAACGAGCTGATCCTCGTACAGCGCTGGGGCCTGCTCGCCGCCGTGGTGATCGCCACCATGCTCGGCCGCTTTCTCTACGTTGCCTACGGCCAGCCCTTCCTGGCCAACCAGAAGATTGCCGACATCGCCACCGGGCTGTTGCCGGAAAGCGTGGCGACGCGGTTCTTCCGGTTGCCGTATTTCATTGCTGCCGTCGTCGTAGTGGCTGTGCTGGCGCTGCTGGCCGGCTCGCTCGATGGTTTGCTGGGGCCGGGTCTCGCCGGTTATGCGCGCTTCGCGCGGGCGCTGGCGATCATCTATGCGCTGGCCTCGGTGCTGTTCTATTTCCGCACCTTCATCCTCGCCCATTTCTCGGCGTTGGGCATAACCGCACTGGCGCTCTACCCGATCATCGTCGTGGCGGTGCTTGCCGTGTACGCAGGTTCGATGGCCGGCGGGTTCCAGGGTTCACTGAAATGGGTCGACAATTTCGGCATCCAGATCCTGATCTATGTGATGCTCGCCTGGGGGCTGAACATCGTCGTCGGCCTCGCCGGCCTGCTCGATCTCGGCTACGTCGCCTTCTACGCGGTCGGCGCCTATGCCTATGCGCTGCTCGGCACGCATTTTGGCCTGTCGTTCTGGATCCTGCTGCCCGCCGCCGGCGCTATGGCCGCCTTCTGGGGGGTATTGCTCGGGTTTCCGGTGCTGCGCCTGCGCGGCGATTATCTGGCGATCGTGACGCTTGCCTTCGGCGAGATCATTCGTCTCGTGCTGATCAATTGGCGCGAGGTTACGAACGGCTCGGCCGGCATCTCCGGCATCCCCAAGGTCACCTTTTTCGGCCTGATGACGTTCAACGTTTCGGATCCGAATTACATCGCCAAGGTGTTGGATATCGCCACATCGAGCGCCTACTACAAGATATTCCTCTACTATCTGATCCTGGGGCTCTGCCTGCTCACCGCCTTCGTCACGATACGGCTAAGGCGCATGCCTGTCGGCCGCGCCTGGGAAGCGCTGCGCGAGGATGAGATCGCCTGCCGCTCGCTGGGCATCAACACCACCACCACCAAGCTCACCGCCTTTGCCACCGGCGCCATGTTCGGCGGCTTCGCCGGCTCGTTCTTCGCGGCGCGGCAAGGTTTCGTCAGCCCCGAATCCTTCATCTTCCTGGAATCGGCCATCATCCTGGCCATCGTCGTGCTTGGCGGCATGGGTTCGCTGGTTGGCATCGCCGTCGCCGCCATGGTGATGATCGGCGGCACGGAGGTGCTGCGCGAACTCGATTTCCTGAAGCAGGTCTTCGGCCCCGACTTCACCCCGGAACTCTACCGCATGCTTTTGTTCGGCATGGCCATGGTCATCGTCATGCTGTGGAAGCCGCGCGGCTTCGTCGGCAGCCGTGAACCGACGGCCTTCCTCAAGGAGAGCAAGGCCGTATCCGGCTCCTTCACCAAGGAAGGCCACGGCTGATGAGTGATGCGAGCCCATTTCCCATGAACGATGCCATCCTGCAGGTCGACCATTTGTCGATGAAATTCGGCGGCCTGGTCGCCATCGGCGATCTCTCGTTTCAGGCCAAGCGCGGCGAGATCACCGCGCTGATCGGGCCGAACGGCGCCGGCAAGACCACGGTGTTCAATTGCATCACCGGTTTCTACAAACCGTCGGAAGGCATGCTCACGCTCCACCGGCGCGACGGCTCGAGCTATCTGCTCGAACGCCTGCCGAACCACGAGATCCCGGCACGCGCCAAGGTGGCGCGCACCTTTCAGAACATCCGCCTGTTCTCGGGCATGACGCTGCTCGAGAACCTGCTGGTGGCCCAGCACAACAAGCTGATGAAGGCGTCCGGCTACACCGTGCTCGGCCTGTTCGGCTTCAGCGGCTACCGGAAGGCATCGGCCGAGTCGGTCGAACTGGCCAGGCACTGGCTGGAGAAGGCCGATCTCGTCGACCGTGCCGACGATCCCGCCGGCGACCTGCCCTATGGTGCGCAACGGCGTCTCGAGATCGCGCGGGCAATGTGCACGGGTCCGGAGCTGCTCTGCCTCGACGAGCCGGCTGCCGGCCTCAATCCGAAGGAATCAATGGCGCTCAACGCGCTGCTGATGGACATCAAAGACAACACCGGCACCTCGATCCTGCTGATCGAGCACGACATGGCGGTGGTCATGCAGATTTCCGACCACGTCGTGGTGCTCGAATACGGGCGCAAGATATCGGACGGCAGCCCGCATTCGGTACGCACCGATCCGCGCGTCATCGCTGCCTATCTCGGCGTCGAAGACGAGGAAGTCGAGACGGTACTGACCGAAGTCGGCGACGAGGACGTCATCGAGCAATTGGACACCGGTCCCGATTCCGCGCACGGCCCAGGCACATCGTCTTCGTATCTCGCCGGACCGGTGACCGATACGATCGGCCACAGCGAGGGCGAGCGCGTGACCGTGTCGAAAGGCGCCTCGAAAGCCGGGCAGTTCGATGCAAGGTCGAGTGCCGCGGCAAGCAAGGCGGCAGCGCAAGCCGCCGCTCCCCCGGCCAAGGCGGAACCCGCTGCAGCTAAGCCGACCGCGAAATCCTCCACGGCCAAGGCGCCGGCCAAGTCGAAGGTCGCGGGCGTTTCGAACCGGCTCACAGCGCCACGTGGCGGCAAGGCCGACAATCTGACCCGCATCAAGGGCATCGGCACGGTCAACGAGAAGAAGCTCAACCAGCACGGCATCTTCCATTTCGACCAGATCGCGGCATGGAAGAAAGCCGACATCGCGGCGGTCGAGGCCTATCTCGCCTTCGACGGACGCATCGCCCGTGAGGACTGGGTTGGTCAGGCCAAGCTTCTCGCCGCCGGCAAGGAGACGGAATTTTCGCGTCGCGTCGACGCCGGGAAAGTGGAAACGAGCCACGCCTCCGGTCGTGCTTCCGGGAAAACTGCGAAAACAGTTGCCGGCAAGACGGCTGCCGCACCTGCGGGCAAGCGCGGAGGGCGCAAGTGATGGCCGGCACAACGCTGCTCGATATCAAAGGCGTCCAGACCTACTACGGCAACATCAGGGCGCTGAACGGTGTCGACGTCACCGTCAGGCAGGGCGAGATCGTGGCGCTGATCGGCGCGAACGGCGCCGGCAAGTCGACGCTGATGATGACCATTTTTGGTGCTCCACGGGCGCGGGCGGGCACGATCACCTTCGCCGGCACCGATATTACCCAGATGCCAACGCATGAGATCGCGCGCATGCGGATCGCCCAGTCGCCGGAGGGCCGGCGCATCTTCCCGCGCATGACGGTGATGGAAAACCTGCAGATGGGCGCCAGCCTCGACGGCCTCAAGCATTACGACGAGGACGTCGAGAAGGTGTTCACGCTGTTTCCGCGCCTGAAGGAACGCATCGCCCAGCGCGGCGGCACCCTGTCGGGCGGCGAACAGCAGATGCTGTCGATCGGGCGTGCGCTGATGGCACGGCCGAAGCTGCTCCTGCTCGACGAGCCGTCGCTCGGCCTGGCGCCGCTGATCGTGAAGCAGATCTTCGACGCCATCCGCGAGTTGAACCGGACCCAAGGGCTGACCGTATTCCTGGTCGAGCAGAACGCCTTCGGCGCGCTGAAGCTCGCGACGCGCGGCTATGTCATGGTCAACGGCAATGTGACGATGAGCGGCACCGGCAAGGAGCTGCTCGCCAATCCGGAAGTGCGCGCCGCCTATCTCGAAGGCGGCCACCACTGAGTTCAGGAGACTTCATCATGCAGGGCATTCTCTACGAGGAACCCTCGATCTGGCAGTTCTTGTTCGTCACCTGCCTGCTCGGCGGCTGGGCGGCATGGATGACCGGCAAGGCCAGCGCCCAGACATGGCGCAGCTTCCTCCAATTGTTCGCCTACATGCTCGGCCTTGGCATTGGCGTAAGGTTCATTCATCACGCGCTGTTCGGCGGCACGATGTTCTCGCTGCATTACTATATCGTGGATACGATCGTACTGATGATATTGGGCTTCATCGGCTATCAATACACGCGCACAAACCAGATGGTGACACAGTATAATTGGCTCTATGAAAGAGCATCGGTTTTGAGCTGGAAGCCGAAAGGTTGACGTTCATGATTAACGCCGTTTCGGGGATGAATCGGCGTGACAAGTGCCTGAAAATCGGCAAAGTACGTTTTCTGCGAGTAAAAGTGGGCATCGCATGAAAGCATCATCCAACGCCCACTCCGTAAATGGGAGCGTTTTACATGAAAAAATCACTTTTGTCCGCCGTCGCCCTGACCGCGCTGATCGCGTTCAGCGGCAGCGCGTGGGCTGACGTCCTGGTTGGCGTCGCCGGTCCGATCACCGGTCCGAATGCCGCCTTCGGCGCGCAGCTGCAGAAGGGTGCCGAACAGGCCGTCGCCGACATCAATGCGGCCGGTGGCATCAATGGCGAGCAGATCAAGCTCTCGGTCGGCGACGACGTCTCCGATCCGAAGCAGGGCATCTCGGTCGCCAACAAGTTCGTCGGCGACGGCGTCAAGTTCGTGGTTGGCCACTTCAACTCGGGCGTCTCGATCCCGGCGTCGGAAGTCTACGCGGAAAACGGCATCCTCGAGATCACGCCGGCCGCGACCAATCCGAAGTTCACCGAACGCGGCATGTGGAACACGTTCCGCACCTGCGGACGTGACGACCAGCAGGGCAGCATCGCCGGCGCCTATCTCGCGGCGAACTTCAAGGATGCCAAGATCGCGGTCATCCACGACAAGACGACCTACGGCCAGGGCCTTGCCGATGAGACCAAGAAGGCGATGAACGCAGCCGGCCTGACGGAAGTCATGTACGAAGGCGTCAATGTCGGCGACAAGGACTTCTCGGCGCTGATCGCCAAGATGAAGGAAGCCGGCGTTTCCATCATCTATTGGGGTGGCCTGCACACCGAAGCCGGCCTGATCATCCGCCAGGCGGCTGACCAGGGCCTCAAGGCGACGCTGGTTTCCGGCGACGGCATCGTGTCGAACGAGCTGGCCTCGATCGCTGGCGACGCAGTTGCGGGCACGCTGAACACGTTCGGCCCGGATCCGCGTCTGATCCCGACGAACAAGGAACTCGTCGAGAAGTTCCGCGCGCAGGGCTTCGAACCGGAGGCCTACACGCTTTACTCCTACGCCGCCATGCAGGCGATCGCCGAAGCAGCCACCGTTGCCAAGTCGAACGACCCGCAGGAAGTTGCCAAGGCGCTGCATGAGAAGGGTCCGTTCAAGACCGTTCTGGGCGACCTCTCCTATGACGCGAAGGGCGATCCGACGTTGCCCGGCTACGTCATGTACGAGTGGAAGAAGGGCGACGACGGCAAGTACACCTACATCCAGAAGATGTAAGCCTGTCGACGACGATAATTTTGGAGATGCCCGGCGCTTGCGCCGGGCATTTCCGTTTTGACGACATCGGGTTGATTTAAATCGGTTTAGCCGCTGCCCGATTTTGTTTGCACTGCAGCATTTTCGCGCTAATCATGTCCGGCAGTTCCCTTCCCCGTGTCCGGAGCCCTGTCCTTGGCAATCTCGAAGATCCTTGTCGCCAACCGCTCCGAAATTGCCATCCGCGTCTTCCGCGCGGCTAATGAACTCGGCCTCAAAACCGTGGCGATCTGGGCGGAGGAAGACAAATACTCCCTGCATCGCTTCAAGGCCGACGAAAGCTACCAGGTCGGGCGCGGGCCGCACCTGACCAGGGATATGGGGCCGATCGAAAGCTATCTGTCGATCGAGGAGGTTATCCGCGTCGCCAGGCTTTCGGGCGCCGATGCGATCCATCCAGGCTACGGCCTGCTGTCGGAGAGCCCGGAATTCGCCGAGGCCTGCGCCACGGCCGGCATCATCTTCATCGGGCCAAAGCCGGATACGATGCGCAGGCTGGGCAACAAGGTCGCCGCCCGCAATCTCGCAATCGAAGTCGGTGTGCCGGTAATTCCCGCCACCGATCCCTTGCCGGACGACATGGCGGCGGTGAAGGAACTCGCCAGGACGATCGGCTACCCGGTGATGCTCAAGGCATCCTGGGGCGGCGGCGGCCGCGGCATGCGCGCCATCCGCTCCGAGGCCGATCTCGCCCGCGAGGTGATGGAAGGCAAGCGTGAGGCGAAGGCGGCTTTCGGCAAGGACGAGGTCTATCTCGAAAAGCTGATCGAGCGCGCCCGCCATGTCGAGGTGCAGGTGCTGGGCGACAGACATGGCAACGCCGTGCACCTATTCGAGCGCGATTGTTCGATCCAGCGCCGCAACCAGAAAGTGGTCGAGCGGGCGCCGGCGCCCTATCTCGAAATGTCGCAGCGCGAGGAGCTTTGCGGCTACGCGCTGAGGATCGCGCGCGAAACCAGCTATATCGGCGCCGGCACGGTCGAGTTCCTGCAGGATGCCGATACCGGAAAATTCTATTTCATCGAGGTCAATCCGCGCATCCAGGTCGAGCACACCGTCACCGAACAAGTGACCGGCATCGACATCGTCAAAGCACAGATCCACATACTCGACGGCTTTGCCATCGGCACGGCGGAATCGGGCGTGCCGACGCAGAAGGACATCAGGCTCAACGGGCACGCGCTGCAGTGCCGCATCACCACTGAAGACCCCGAGCATAATTTCATCCCCGACTATGGCCGCATCACCGCCTATCGCGGCGCCACCGGCTTCGGCATCCGCCTTGATGGGGGCACCGCCTATTCGGGCGCGGTCATCACCCGCTTCTACGATCCATTGCTGGAAAAGGTGACGGCGTGGGCGCCGACGCCGGCCGAGACCATCGCCCGCATGAACCGGGCGTTGCGCGAATTCCGAATCCGGGGCGTGGCGACCAATCTCACCTTTCTCGAGGCGATCATCAATCACCGGAGCTTCGCCGACAATTCCTACACCACCAAGTTCATCGACACGACGCCGGAACTGTTCGCCAGCGTGAAGCGGCAGGACCGCGCGACCAAGCTGCTCAACTATCTTGCCGACGTTTCGGTCAATGGCCATCCCGAGACGCGCGGCCGGCCGCAGCCAAAAGCAGATGCGGCGCCACCGGTGGTGCCATATCTCAACGGCAATGTGCCTGACGGCAGCAAGCAGAAGCTCGACGTGCTCGGGCCGGAGAAATTCGCGGCGTGGATGCGCGAGCAAAAAGAGGTGCTGGTCACCGACACGACAATGCGCGACGGGCATCAATCCTTGCTCGCGACGCGTGTGCGCACCTATGACATCGCCGGCATCGCCGGCACCTATGCGCGCGCTCTGCCGCAGCTTTTGTCACTCGAATGCTGGGGCGGCGCAACATTCGACGTCGCCATGCGCTTCCTCACCGAAGATCCATGGGAGCGGCTGTCGCTGGTGCGCGAGGCAGCACCCAATCTTCTGCTGCAGATGCTTCTGCGTGGCGCCAACGGCGTTGGCTATACCAACTATCCCGACAACGTCGTCCAGCATTTCGTCCACCAGGCCGCTGCTGGCGGCATCGACCTGTTCCGCGTCTTCGACTGCCTGAACTGGGTCGAGAACATGCGTGTGGCCATGGATGCGGTCGGCGCCGAGGGCAAGCTGATCGAAGCGGCGATCTGCTATACCGGCGACATACTCGATCCGGCGCGGGCGAAATACGATCTGAAATACTATGTCGGCCTGGCCAGCGAATTGCAGGCGGCGGGCGCCCATATCATTGCCGTCAAGGATATGGCGGGGCTTCTAAAGCCGAGTGCTGCCCGCGTGCTGTTCAAGGCACTGCGCGAGGCGACAGACCTGCCGATCCACTTCCACACGCACGACACATCCGGCCTGTCGGCGGCCACCGTGCTGGCAGCGGTGGAGAGCGGTGTCGACGGCATCGACGCGGCGATGGATTCGCTATCTGGCAACACCTCGCAGCCATGCCTGGGTTCGATCGTCGAGGCGCTGAAGGGCACCGAGCGCGATCCGGGCCTCGACCCGCAATGGATCAGGAATATCTCGTTCTACTGGGAGGCGGTGCGCAACCAGTACGCCGCCTTCGAAAGCGACCTGAAGGGGCCAGCATCGGAGGTCTATCTGCACGAAATGCCTGGCGGGCAGTTCACCAACCTCAAGGAACAGGCGCGCTCGCTTGGGCTGGAGACGCGCTGGCACGAAGTGGCGCAGACCTATCACGACGTCAATCTGATGTTCGGCGATATCGTCAAGGTGACGCCGTCGTCCAAGGTCGTCGGCGACATGGCGCTGATGATGGTCAGCCAGGACCTGACCGTCGCCGACGTCGAGAATCCGGCGCGGGACATCGCCTTCCCGGATTCTGTGGTGTCGATGTTGCGCGGCGACCTCGGCCAGTCGCCGGGCGGCTGGCCAAAGCCATTGCAGAAGAAGGTGCTGAAGGGCGAAAAGCCGATCACGGTGCGGCCGGGTTCGCTGCTCAAGGCGGCGGACCTCACGGCCAGCCGCAGGGAGGTCGAGGAAAAGCTCGAGCGCAAGCTCAGTGAGTTCGAGTTCGCGTCGTGGCTGATGTATCCGAAGGTGTTTTCGGATTTCGCCGCCGCGCAGGAGACCTACGGGCCGGTCAGCGTGCTGCCGACGCCGACCTATTTCTACGGCATGAAGCCGGAAGACGAGATTTTCGTCGACATCGAAAAAGGCAAGACGCTGGTGGTGCGCTGCCTTGCCATGGGCGATGTCGACGAAAAGGGCATGGTCACCGTGTTCTTCGAGCTCAACGGCCAGCCGCGCCGGGTGAAGGTGCCGGACCGGGCGCATGGCGCCTCCGCTGCCAAGGCACGGCGCAAGGCGGAGCCGGGCAATGAGGCGCATGTCGGCGCGCCGATGCCTGGCGTCGTCTCGGCGCTTGTGGTCGCTGCCGGCCAGGCGGTGAAGGCCGGCGACGTGCTGCTGTCGATCGAAGCGATGAAGATGGAAACGGCGTTGCATGCCGAACGCGACGGCACCATCGTCGAGGTGCTGGTCAAGGCCGGCGACCAGATCGATGCCAAGGATCTGCTGATCGCGTTCGGGTGAAATAGGCCGGCATCAGAGAGCCTTGTCGGCGCCTGGCAGCAGCCCCTTCATGCCGCATCGATAGCACCTTGACCCGCCGCGCCCGGTCGGGCATCGAACCGCTGCAATTCGCCGCTCGGGTCCCCGTGAGTCGCGGCGAGAAACGACGCGGAGTGAAGAATATGGCCGACGACATCACCGAAACCAGCCAGACTGTTGCCGCCGGCCAGCTGCGCGCCTTCATCGAACGCATCGAGCGGCTCGAGGAAGAGAAGAAGACGATTGCCGACGACATCAAGGAAGTGTTCGCCGAGGCCAAGGGCACCGGATTTGACACCAAGGCGATGCGGTCGATCATCCGGCTGCGCAAGAAGGACCAGGCCGAGCGGCAGGAAGAGGAGTCCATCCTCGATCTGTACAAGGCCGCGCTTGGAATGGTGTAGGCCGATAACAGCCTTGGGCGCCGGTTGCGGCGCCCCTCGACGGTTCGAACCATGAGCGAATTCGATTTTGGCGCCCGCCGCGCCTCTGAATTCCGCCAACGCAGCTTCTGGACGCTGTTCGCGGAACGGCATCCGGATGAAAGGGCTCTGCTGGCGAGGCGTGGACCGTGGTTCTGGCAGCGTGGGCTGCCCGACTTCGCATTGGTCCTTTCCATGTACGTCGCGCCTGCGCAGAATCATGTCGGCGTCTTCTTCGGCCGCAACGAGAAGTTCGGTGCCACGCAAGCCTGGTCGCGGCTGAAGCCGTTCCAGCCGGCCATCGAAGACAGGCTGAAGCTCAGGCCAGAACAAAGTTGCGACGGCCTCGGCATCAATTCGATGTGGCGGGTGAATTGTTTTGCCGAAGACAATTGGCCGGCGATGACCGACTGGCTGGTGACGGAAGCCTCGCGTTTCGAGCGCGCGATTGCCGAAGTTCTGGGTCAGGAATAAAGCAGGGTTTCCAGACGCAATCCTTGTGGAAGGGTTGCGCTGGTGAGCAGAGCGAGGGAGCCGGTGGATCGATGACGATCATGTCGCGCGTTGCCGCCTTCTTCCGCTCACGCTGGCTCGGCGGCGTGCCGCTCGATCGGCTGTTCTGGCGCGACCTGGTTGTTGTCGGCACAGCGATCAACGTCGCGTCATCGGTGGCGGCGCTCATTCTGCTCGGGCTGAAGTTGCCGCTTGCGCTGGTTCTGGCGGTGCATTTCGCGCCGGTGCCCTACAACATCTTCCTGACTTTTGCCGTTTGGCGAACTGCCGGAAAATCAAGTGGCGCCAAGGCCTCGCTGATGACGCTTGGCGCCACGTTGTGGCTGATCCTGGTGGTCGTGGCCTGACGATCAGGCGGCCGGCTCGAATTTGAGCGCCACGCCGTTGATGCAATAGCGCAGGCCGGTCGGCGGCGGGCCGTCCTCGAAGACGTGGCCGAGATGGCTGCCGCAGCGGGCGCAATGGCATTCGGTGCGGACCATGCCGTAGCTGCGGTCGACAGTAGTCTCGAGCGAACCCGGCACCGGGTCGTTGAAGCTCGGCCAGCCGGTGCCGCTCTCGAATTTCAGCTTGGATTCAAACAAGGGTTGGTCGCAGCCGACGCAGGAGAAGGTGCCGGCGCGCTTCTCGTGCAGCAGGGCGCAGCTTCCCGGCCGCTCGGTGCCGTGGTTGCGCATCACCGCATATTGCTCAGGCGTCAGCCGGGCGCGCCATTCGGCGTCGGTGCGGGTAACGGGGTAGGTGTGGCTGTCCATTTTTTCCTCTTAGCTTAGGTCGCTATTTGGGTTGCCTTCCCAACTTCGCCTGAAATAGGGATTTGTTACCGCGTTTGCCCGTATTTCTATCCTGTCGCGAAGAATTCCTCAGGCGATGGCGGCGAGATAGCGCGCAACCGATGCTGAAAATGCCGCCTTTGCATCTCCGATGACGTTCTGGTTCCACCACGCGCCATAGATATGGTCGAACGCGAAAGGCTCCAGCGCGGCCTTGATGCCGAGCACTTTCGAAGCGTTGAGCGGGATGTAGTTCGGGTAGCTGTACATGAAGCTGAGATGGCGGCGAGTCGGCGTCACCTGCACGATGTCGCCGGCCAGGATGGCATTGCCGCCGTCGCGCTTCCAGTGCAGCACCTGGCCACCGGCAAAGTGGCCGCCGCAGCGGATGAGCGTCAGCGACGGGTTTATGGCGCGCGTCTCGCCTTGCCAGCTGATGATCGCCGGATGCGGCCGCATGATCCACTGACAATCATCGGCGTGCAGATAAATCGGCACGCCGCCAAACGCCTCGCTCCACTCGACCATTGCCGAATAATAATGGCAGTGGGAAATGGCGATCGCGGCGAGGCCGCCCCGGCGGTTGATCTCGGCCACCGCCTCGTCGCTGACCATCGAAATGCAGTCCCACAGCACATTGCCGTGCGGCGTTTGCGCCAGCAATGCCCGCTGGCCGATGGCGAAGCGCGGCTCGATGCCGAAGGCGAGCACGCCGGCGTCGTCTCTCATCGCGAGCCGATGGCCGGCGGCGAGCTCTTCCGGCGTGGTCCAGGCCTGGCCCTCCCAACGCACATATTGCCGCTCGTCCTCGCAGATCGGGCAATGTCGCGGCGGCGTCGCTGTCGCCGCGAACTGGACACCGCATTGCAGGCAAAGGAAACAGGTCGACCTTCCTGTTTTGCGTGGATCCATTCAGTGCTTCCTTGAAAGTTGCTTCGTCGCGGCTTCGAGGCCGGCGAGCGTCAGTGGAAACATGCGGCCGTCAAAAATATCGCGGATCATGGCAATCGAATGGGTAAAACCCCAGTTCTTCTCGGCTTCCGGGTTGAGCCATATGGCATTTGGCCATTGCTGCAGCAACCGCCCAAGCCAGACGGCGCCGGCCTCCTTGTTCCAGTGCTCGACCGAGCCGCCGGGATGGGCGATCTCGTAGGGGCTCATCGAGGCGTCGCCGACGACGATCACCTTGTAGTCGGGGCCATATTTACGCAGGAGATCGAAGGTCGGAATCACCTCGGCATGGCGGCGGCGATTGTCCTTCCACACGCCCTCGTAGAGGCAGTTGTGGAAATAGAAATATTCGAGCTGGCGGAATTCGGCGCGGGCAGCCGAAAATAGCTCCTCGACGCTCCTGATGTGGTCGTCCATCGAGCCGCCGACATCGAAGAACATCAGCAGCTTGACCGCATTGCGACGTTCGGGTTGTGTCTTAACGTCGAGATATCCGTGCTCGGCGGTGGCGTGGATGGTCCCTGGCAGGTCGAATTCCTCTTCGGCACCTTCGCGCACCCAGCGGCGCAGGCGTTTCAGCGCGACCTTGATATTGCGGGTGCCGAGCTCGACGGCATCATCGAAATTCCTGAACTCGCGTTTGTCCCAGACTTTTACCGCGCGGCGGTTGCGGCTTTCGTGCTGGCCGATGCGCACGCCTTCGGGATTGTAGCCATAGGCGCCGAAGGGCGAGGTGCCGCCGGTGCCGATCCATTTCGAACCGCCCTGATGCCGGCCCTTTTGCTCCTCCAGCCGCTTCTTCAGCGTCGCCATCAGATTTTCGAAGCCGCCCAGCGCCTCGACCAGCTTCTTCTCCTCGTCGGTCAGGTGCTTTTCGGCGAGCCTCCGCAGCCATTCCTCCGGGATGTTTGCGACATCGACCGGGTTTTCGCCAGCCCGCGCCTCGACACCTTTGAAGATGTGCGAAAAGACCTGGTCGAAGCGGTCGATGTGGCGCTCGTCCTTCACCAGAGCGGCGCGGGCGAGATAGTAAAAGCCCTCAACATCATAGTCGACCAGCCCGGCCTCCAGCCCCTCCAGCAGCGACAGATATTCGCGGAGCGAGACCGGAACCCGCGCTGCCTTCAGTTCGAGGAAGAAGGGGATGAACATCTCACGGTCTACAGCAGATCATACTCGATGAAGCCGGTCCTGCGCGCCACATGGTCGTAGAGCTTGCGTGCGGTGGTGTTGGTCTCGTGCGTCATCCAGTAGACGTTCTTGACGCCGATCTTGCCGGCTTCCTGCCTGACCGCTTCGATCAGGGCGGCGCCGACGCCCTTGCCGCGCACATCGGGGTCGGCAAACAGGTCCTGCAGATAGCAGTTGTTTATCTCCGACCAGCAGGAGCGATGGTAGAGATAGTGCGTCAGGCCGACGGCCTTGCCGTCGAGGGTGGCGATAAAGCCTTTCGGCTCGAACTCGCCCGCCGTGAACAGCCGCTTCCAGGTGACGGCGTAAACCGCTTCCGGCAACGTGGTTTCGTAGAAGGTGAGGTAGGCGGTCCACAGACGCCGCCAATCGGCATGGTCGGATTGCGCCAATGGGCGGACGGTGATCTCGGTCATTTCATCTCCCTCTGAAGTCGGCAACCCGAAGCTGCCTCCGTGCCTGGCCAAGGGCAACGGTCCAGCGACGGGAAACCGCTGTCCGAGGGCTTTCGTCGGCTTCCGACTGACCGGCTCCTCACCCCTGCCGTCTCGCCATGAAGGCCAGGCGCTTGAACAGATGCACGTCCTGTTCGTTCTTCAGCAACGCGCCATGCAGTTTCGGCAAAGCATTCTTCGGGTCGGCGCGCAGGTCCTCGGGCGCGATGTCGTCGGCGACCAGCAGGCGGATCCAGTCGAGTGCCTCGGAGGTCGACGGCTTCTTCTTCAGGCCCGGCACGTCGCGGATCTCGTAGAACTGGGTCAGTGCTGCTCGCACGAGGTTCTGCTTGATGCCGGGATAATGCACGTCGACGATTTTGTGCAAAGTGTCGACGTCGGGGAAGCGGATGTAGTGGAAGAAGCAGCGGCGCAGGAAGGCGTCCGGCAATTCCTTCTCGTTGTTGGAGGTGATGATGACGATCGGCCGGACGGTGGCGCGGATGGTCTCGCCGGTCTCGTAGACGAAGAACTCCATTCTATCCAATTCCTGCAACAGATCGTTGGGGAACTCGATATCGGCCTTGTCGATCTCGTCGATCAGAAGCACGACTTTCTTGCCGGCGGCAAAGGCATTCCATAATTTGCCGCGCTTGATGTAATTGCGAATGTCGTTGAAGCGCTCGTCGCCGAGTTGGCTGTCGCGCAGCCGCGAGACGGCATCGTATTCATAGAGACCCTGCTGCGCCCGCGTGGTCGATTTGACGTGCCATTCGATCAGATCCAGACCGAGCGCTGCCGCCACCTGGCGGGCAAGTTCGGTCTTGCCGGTGCCGGGCTCGCCCTTGACCAGCAACGGCCGCTCCAGCGCGATCGCCGCGTTGACCGCCACCATCAGATCCTTGTCGGCAACATAGGCTGCCGTGCCTTCGAAACGCATTTTTGCTCCCGGGTTCATCGCGCGACCCTAAGGACGCGGCCTTCGCTGTGCAAGGCGCTGCTGGCGAAGCGGGGATCTTGCCGGCGCTGACCTCGTTGAGGGGTTCTGCGTCGATTTAAGACTCGAAGCGTGTCGTCTCTCTGGCGCTGGGCCTGCCGTCTGCCTATATTGGCGGGGACGGTCTGCGCTTCCCGGCAGGAGAACATTTTCCCCGGGGCCTTAATGATCCCTAGGGAGCTGTCCCTGGGAAGACCCGTGGGTTTTCTCATACGGCGCCCACCTACTTTGTAGGTTCCCGGGATCGCTCTCTCCACCGGTTGTGTGGATCGTCACTCACATTTCAGTGGGCCATGCGGTAGGAAACGTCGCTCCCAAAACCCCGTCCAGATCCGACTTTTTCTATCCTGGCTCCATGACCTCCTCAAAAGACCTGAAAAAAAATCTTCGCAACCAAGCCCTCGGGCGCCGCGATGCGCTCGATCCGTTCTGGCGTGTGGAGGCAGCACTCGAAATGGCCGAGACGGCGCGCGACCAGATCACCGTCGAGCCGGGCCAGATCGTCTCAGGCTTCTGGCCGATGCGCTCGGAAGTCGACGTCCGGCCGCTGATGTTTGCCTTGCGCGAGAAGGGCGCGAGGCTCTGCCTGCCGGCCATTCTCGACAAGACCACCATCGTTTTTCGCGAACTGGTGCGCGGCGCGCCAATGATCGACATGGGCTTCGGCACCGTCGGGCCGCATGAGGAAGCCGAGGTACTCGATCCGCAGGTGATGCTGGTGCCGCTTGCCGCCTTCGATGCGCGCGGCCACCGCATCGGTTACGGCGCCGGCTATTACGACCGGGCGATCGCGCGGCTGGCCGACAACGGGCAGCAGCTGCGGCTGATCGGCATTGCCTTCGACTGCCAGGAGGTGGCCCAGGTGCCGGACGAGCCGCATGACGTGATCATTCCGGAAATACTCACCGAGAGCGGGTTGCGCCTGTTCGCGCCGAAATTGTAGATAAGTTCCTGGACGCATGGTCTTTTTCGAAAGTCATGCAGCTTTTTGCTTCGCTGACCTTCGGTTCGGGATCACGCTTATATGAGACTTCTCTTCCTCGGCGACATGGTCGGCAAGACAGGACGTACGGCGGTGTGGGAACAACTGCCCGGCCTGATCTCGGATTTCAAACTCGACTTCGTCATCGTCAATGGCGAGAACGCCGCCGGCGGCTTCGGCATCACCGAGGAGATTTTTCGCGAGACGATCTCGGCCGGCGCCGATGTCGTCACCACCGGCAACCATGTCTGGGACCAACGCGATGCGCTGATTTTCGCGCCGCGCGAGGAACGCTTCCTGCGTCCGTCCAATTTCCCGAAAGGCACGCCGGGGCGCGGCTCGGGCGTCTACATCGCCAGGAACGGCGCGCGCGTGCTGGTCGCCAACATCATGGGCCGGGTGTTCATGCATCCCGAGCTCGACGATCCATTCCAGGCCGGCGAGCGCGAACTTGCCGCTTGTCCGCTTGGCGAGCAGGCCGATGCGACCGTCATCGATTTCCATGCCGAGGCGACCTCGGAAAAAATGTGCTTCGCCCATTTCGTCGACGGCCGTGCCAGCCTTGTTGTCGGCACCCACACGCATCAGCCGACCGGCGATCACCAGATCCTCAATGGCGGCACCGGTTATATTTCCGATGCCGGCATGTGCGGCGATTACGATTCCTCGCTCGGCATGGACAAGGAGGAGCCGCTCAACCGGTTTTTGTCCAAGGTGCCGAAAGGCCGTTTCGAGGCGTCGACCGGACCGGCGACATTGTGCGGCGTCGGCGTCGACATTTCCGACCGTAGCGGCCTGACTGAACGGATCGCGCCGTTTCGCCGCGGCCCGCGGCTGGAGGAAACGGCTCCATCCTTCTGGTCGTGACATTGATATGGACGCTTGCAATACCCAATTGCCGGCGAAACTGCTCTAGATCGTAGAGGGGACGACCTCCATGCAGCTAGTCGAATTCCTGGCGCCGCATTTCGCCTTTGTCTCCGACCCGACGGCATGGGTCGCGCTGCTGACGCTGATCGTGCTGGAGGTCGTGCTCGGCATCGACAATCTGATCTTCATCTCGATTTTGACCAACAAATTGCCGGTAGCGCAGCGAGCCCGCGCCCGGCGGCTCGGCATCTCCGCCGCGCTGGTGATGCGGCTGATCCTGCTGGCCACCATCTCGATCATCGTCCAGTTGACGATGCCGATATTCACCGCCTTCGGCCACGGCTTTTCATGGCGCGACCTGATCCTGATTGCCGGCGGCCTGTTCCTCGTCTGGAAGGCGACCAAGGAGATCCACCACACGGTCGATCTCGATGATCACCAGGACACGATGATGGGCGAAACACTGCAGCTGTCGCTGGCCGGCGCCATTTTCCAGATATTGCTGCTCGACCTCGTCTTCTCGATCGACTCGATCATCACCGCCGTCGGCATGACCGACGAAATCGCGATCATGTACATCGCGGTGATCGTGGCGGTGAGCGTGATGATGCTGGCGGCCGGGCCGCTGGCCGATTTCATCGCCAGGAACCCCAGCATCGTCATGCTGGCGCTAGGGTTCCTGCTGATGATCGGCATGACGCTGATCGCCGACGGCATGGGTTACCACGTGCCGAAAGGCTATATCTACGCCGCCATGGGCTTTTCGGCACTGGTCGAAGGACTCAACATGCTGGCGCGACGGCGGAAGAAGGCCAAGGGCGGCGGGCACTGAGTCCAGCGGAGCGAACCGGCAGCGCAGAGAACTAGGGCTCGGTCTCGATCGTCGCGGCCATGCAGAACCTTTGAGAGGTTGGCGGGACGGAGGGATCGCTGCGGAATGGCTTTTGGCACCCGAAGACCTTACTGCGCCGGCAAACCCTTCGGATGGCGGTCGCCGGTCAGGCCAAGCGTCAAGCCTTGCTCGAGCCACGCCTTGGCGCCGGCGAGCACCAGCGCAAAGCCGCCCGTCGAGTCGATCGCCTGCTTGATCTGCTCGTCGCCGCTACCGGCAAAGCCAAAATTGCGGACCTCGACAAAGGTCGTGCCGCCGGGCATCTCGGTAAAAGTCCACACCACCGTGGTCGGTGGATCGCTCCATTGCATGACGATCTTCTCGTTCGGCACGATCTCGCTGACCGTTACCGTCGTCGAGGCGCCATACATGCGCCATTCCCAGCGAACTTTGTTGCCGCTGTCCAGCCTGTCGCTGCCATGGGTGAACCAGAATTTTGTCGTGATCGCCGGATCGATGAAGGCTTGGAATACGTCGGCGACCGGCCGCCTTATCAGCATGCCGGCTTCGGCGGTCGGTGTTTCACGGATTTCCATAGCGTCCTCCTTTCCACGGCGCCGCCCCGGTTCACCAAGCATCGGGTTCGCGCACGAGGTGAATGATGTTGGCCGGGTTGGTGATCCAGCCGCCGCGAAAGCCTTCACCCAGTGCCTCGATGGCGTCGCAGCGCACGACGCCGGCCTTGGCGAGATGGTCCGCCGCGCCTGGAAAATCATCGGTGAACAGTTCCAGCCAGACCTCGGCCTGACTAAGCATCGGCGCCTCGTCGATCCACAGGCGATTGGGACCGAGTTCAAAGCCGATAGCGGGCGCCTTGGCCGTGAATGGCTTCAGGCCGATGACGTCGCGATAGAAGGCGATCGTTGCCTGGTATTGATGTGGCGGCACTTTCATGGCGATGTTGATGCCGCCGCTGATCTTCGCGGTCATTTGCTGGCTCCATTCCCGTGTTCAGGTTCGATTGGCCGGTTCGGTCCAGAACCCGCTATGCCAAATTGATTTGCCAGGAGACTCCGAACCTGTCGTTGAGCCATGCAAACCGGCGGCTGAAACCATAATTGTCCAGCGGTATCAGAAATTTGCCGTCCTTGGCCAGGGCCTCGACAATGCCGTTCAGCTCTGCCTCCGTGGAGCAATCCACATACAGCGAGACCGACGGCGTGAATGTGAAGGCATGGTGCACGGGGCTGTTGTAGACCATCACTTCCAGACCGCTTATGGACACGCGCGCCAGCTTGACCGTCCCTTCCGGGCCGTCTTCGCCGGAGCCGTAACGTGTGACGTCAAGGACGCTGCTGTCGGGGATCGTCTCGCAATAGAAGGTCATTGCCTCTTCGGCCTTGCCCTCGAACATCAGAAATGGCGTCACTTGCTTCATCGCAGGCCTCCGTCATCTTGGTGGTTTTTCAGATGTTGTTCTCGTTGGCCGGCTCGCCCTTCATCTCGCTGCGGTAATAGCCGTCGCGCAGATTGATGCCGTATTCGACATAGGCCTTCATGCAGGCCAGCATCTGCGACCAGCCCTCGCAATTGAGATAGGACTTCTTCAGGCCGACCGCGTCCTCGCGCCAGCCGGTCTCGGCGATGGTGACAAAGGTGCCGCCATCATCGAGCGGTTCGAAATTCATCTCGATGCGGGTCTTGTAGGCCGGCTTGCCGTCGGCATCGGAGGCGTCCCAGTGCAGCACGATGCGGCTGTCCTTGATCACTTCGTCGACCTCGACGGGGACCTTGCCCCACCAGACAACACCGGCACCAGCCACCAGCGGCGCGCTGGCGCCGCCGATCGTAGTGAAATAGCCGCTAAGCTTCTTCGGATTGACGACCGCGTCGAAGACTTCGGCGACAGGTTTGCCGATGCGGCCCGAAACCCTGAATCCAAGAGACATATCCACAGCTCCTTCCTTGAATGGCTCAACGATATGTTATAGAAACATAACATGTCAAGCCATTCGCAGGACGACAATGTTTTCAAGGCGCTGGCGCATCCGCGCCGGCGTGAGTTGCTGGACCGGCTGAAGGATGCGCCGCAGACCACCGGCATGTTGTGCGATGCCTTCCCCGACATGGACCGCTGCACGATCATGCTGCATCTGAAAGTGCTGGAGGAGGCCGACATGGTCGTGGCGCGGCGCGAGGGCCGCGAGCGTTGGAACCATCTCAACGCGCTGCCGATCAAGCACATCCACGACCGCTGGATCAGCCAATATGCCACGCACGCGATCAGCATTCTCGACCGGCTGAAGTCCGATCTGGAGGGGTGAACGGCCGCCGAAGCCTGCCTTTTCGGGTCTCAAGCCCTTGCGTGTAGTCTGCCACGGCGCGGCTGGACGAATTGAGCCGATTTATCTATAAGCCGGCCATTCCGACATAGAGCGCCGTACGTCCGTCCGGACGCAGCAGGACGTTCTGAGATTTTGAATTCGAGCACTTTGCAAGGCGCCGGGTGGTTCACCAGGCCGCGGATGCTCTAGCCGAGAAGACGACAGGGGTGCCATGGCTGGCCATTCACAGTTCAAGAACATCATGCACCGCAAGGGCCGTCAGGATGCGGTGCGATCGAAAATGTTTTCCAAGCTGGCGCGCGAAATCACCGTCGCCGCCAAGAGCGGCACGCCCGATCCATCGATGAACCCTCGCCTGCGCCTTGCGGTGCAGAACGCCAAGGCGGTGTCGATGCCGAAGGACAACATTCAGCGCGCCATCAACAAGGCGTCGATGGGCGATGCCGAGACCTACGAGGCCGTGCGCTACGAGGGTTATGGGCCGGGCGGCGTCGCGCTGATCGTCGAGGCGCTGACCGATAACCGCAACCGCTCGGCGTCGAATGTGCGCGCTGCCTTCACCAAGGCCGGCGGGGCGATGGGCGAGACCGGCTCGGTGTCGTTCATGTGGGACCGCGTCGGCGAGATCTACTATCCGGCATCGGCCGGCAGCGCCGAAAAGGTGATGGACGCGGCGATCGAGGCCGGCGCCGACGACGTCCAGTCGGACGAGGAAGGCCACACGATCTACTGCGCCTTCGAGAATCTCGGCGAGGTGTCGAAGGCGCTGGAAGGCGCGCTCGGCGAGGCTGAATCGGTGAAGCCGATCTGGAAGCCGCAGACCAATATCGCGGTCGACGAGGAGCGGGCACAATCGCTGATGAAGCTGGTCGCGACGCTTGAAGATGACGACGACGTGCAGAGCGTCTACGCCAATTTCGAGGTCGACGAGGAGACCTTGGCGAAGCTCAGCGCGGCGTGACCCAACACGCGCTGCCTACAGTCCGCATCACCTATTGCACGCAGTGCCTGTGGCTGCTCAGGGCCGGCTGGATGGCGCAGGAGCTGCTGTCCACCTTCGGCACCGATCTCGGCGAAGTGACGCTGGTGCCCGGTACCGGCGGCATCTTCACCATTTCCTGCAATGACACGCTGGTCTGGGACCGCAAACGTGACGGCGGTTTTCCCGACGCCGCAAAGCTCAAGCAACTGGTTCGCGACGTCATCGATCCGGATCGCGATCTCGGCCATGCCGATCGCAAGGGTCATAAGTCGAAGGACCCTGCCTGAAGGTCTTCTTGCCCCGGCATTCACCGCCACGCGAAGATAAAACAGCCCAGCGCCACGATGGCGGTGATGGTGCGGACATGGTTCCACATCACCCAGTCCTTGAGATAAGTGGCCCATACCGCGGCGCCGTTGGCGCTTGCCGGATCGACGGCGGCCAGGGCGTTGTTGAGCGGCACGTTGAACATCATCGTCACGATCGGGTTGCCGACGAGATAGATCAGGGCGCCGGCGAGAAGCCAGAACGCGCCCGGCTGGCTCCAGCCGATAAGAGCGCCGGCGGCAAGCACAAGACAGACCAGCCCGGTGCCGAATAGCGCGGTCATGAATGCCGGCGTAATCACGGTGATGTTGATCGAATTCATGGCGGCGATGCCGCCTCCGGCAGGCAAGCGGGCGAGCGCCGGCATGATAAAGTTGGAGAAGGCGAAGAAAACGCCGCCGACAACGCCTGAGCCAATGGCAGCGACGAAGGTGAGGGTGGGAAGCAGTTTCATGATCATGTCAGTTCCTCCAGATGCCCGTGGCGGCGGTTTCGGTTGCGTAGGTGGAAAAGTCTTTTGGGGCGCGGCCAAGCACGCGCTGGACGCCGTCGGTCAGCGTTTCGTTGCGGCCGTCGAGCACTTCGGTGAACAGCTCGTTGAGCAGCCAGGCGAACTCGGCCGGCAACTCGTGCTCGGCTATGGCGGCGGTGAACTCGGCATGGGAAACCCGCTTGAAACGGATGTCGCGGCCTGCGGCCCTGCCGATCTCGGCGACCGCGTCGGCAAAGCTCAGCAGCCGCGGCCCGGTCAGCTCATAGAGCTCTCCGACATGTCCTTGCCGGGTTAGTACGGTAAAGGCGGCCTCCGCGATATCGTCGGCATCCACAAATGGTTCGCCCACACTGCCGACCGGCAACGCCACCTCGCCCTCCTGCAAAGATTCGACGAGGAAGCCTTCGCTGAAGTTCTGGGAAAACCAGGCGCAGCGCAGGATCGTCCAATCGGCGCCTGAAGCTTTGAGCATCTCTTCGGCGCGCTGTGCTTCCGTTTCGCCGCGCCCCGACAGCAGTACCAGCCGGCGCACACCACACTCCACGGCAAGACGAGAGAAGGCGCCGACGGTGTCGGCCGCGCCGGGCACCGCAAGATCAGGATAGTAGCTGATGTAGACGGCGCCGACACCATCAAGCGCGGGTTCCCAGGTCGTGCTATTTTCCCAGTCGAAGGGCGGCGTACCCGAGCGCGAGCCGATCTGCACCGGCAGGCCCCGCGCCGTCAGCCGCTCGGCGAGACGGCGGCCGGTCTTGCCGGTGCCGCCGAGGATCAAAGTTGGTTTCGTTACAGTAGGGTTCATGTCGATTTTCCTCAGTTTGCAAATGTGAGCAATCCTCACATTTGCCAAACGTGATAAACCCTCGTATTTTGCGAGTCAAGCCAATTTGTTGATTGTTCGCCTGGAGACAGTGATGGAAGGCTCTGCCGTATCGGATTCACAGGATGGCCAGATCGCATCGCCGCGCCGAACGCCGAGCCAGCAGCGTAGCCGCGAGCGGGTCGAGCGCATGCTGGCCGCAGCGTCGGCGCTGATCGCCGAGCAAGGCAGCGATGCGATGCGCATGGGCGAGGTGGCCGAGAGGGCTGGCGTGTCGATCGGCTCGCTCTACCAGTTCTTCCCGGACAAGCGGGCAATCATTTGGGCGCTGGCCGAACGCTACACCGCCGAAAGCCAGGCCTGCATCGCGGCGGCACTTGCCGACGTCAGTGACGCCGACGGCTTGCGCCAGGCGTTTTCGGAGCTGGTGGATATCTACTACCGGTTATTCCTGGCCGAGCCGGTGATGCGCGACATCTGGTCGGGGACACAGGCCGACAAAGCATTGCGCGAGCTTGAGCTTGCCGACAGCCGGGCCAACGCCGAATTCCTCACGGCGGTGCTGAAGCGGTTGCGGCCGTCCGCCGATCCGGAAGCGCTGGAAACGACGGCATTTCTCGTCTGGCAGATGGGCGAGGCCGCAATGCGGCTGGCGATCTCGGTCGGGCGGCAGGAAGGCGACAGGCTGGTTGCGGCCTACAAGCGGATGGCTCTGCGAGAGTTGCTCGGCGAGTAAAGCTGTACGCTAGCGGCCGAAGTAATCCCGCAGCATTTCCGCGCGTTCATCCTCCGTGCACATCGCCATTCGGCCGAGGTTGAACCGGCCTCGATGAAGGGCGACAACAGCCAATGCGCAGTTAATGGTCTCGTCATCCGCCGAAACTGCCAGATCCCGCAAAGCCAACTGGAAAAGAGTCTGCCAGGCAATTTTGTATGCGGTTCGATCCAATCCGGGATTGGCGGGTTTCGACCGTCGACCAATCGAGCCTCTTCGATGGTGGCAGCCAGACCGTAGGCTCCCCAATAGGCGGGGGCGTGGCCTTCGGAGATGTGAGCGATTTCAACAACTGCTGCGTAAGATGCGTCTCCGACATCTCCCTGGTGATGCAATTCATTCCAGAGTTCATCCCAGATAGACTTGTTGCCGTACTGAAGGGCGAGCGCTCGCAAGGCCGGTCGCGGATCATAAATGGTCTTGTATCCGCCTATGAGGTTAGAACATCGCTTATCTTCGAGAATAGACATGTCGTCCTCCCTAGCGGATGCGTTCCGCAACGCATTTAAGGTCAAGAAAAAACCCGCCTCAAGGGCGGGTTTTTTCTGATGCGAAAGGCCTGGGGCTTACAGGCCGAAACCTTCGAAGCGCTTCTTGAACTTCGACAGGCGGCCACCGCGGTCGAGCAGGGTCTGCTGGCCGCCAGTCCAGGCCGGATGGGTGGTCGGGTCGATATCGAGGTTCATCGTATCGCCTTCCTTGCCCCAGGTCGAACGGGTCATGTATTCGGTGCCGTCGGTCATGACGACCTTGATGGTGTGGTAGTCGGGATGGATGTCGGTCTTCATGGTTCTGTTCCTGGCTGCCGGGTGCTGCCGACGGGCTGAAGCCTGCGTCGATGCGCCCCTTTTTAAAACTCGAAGCCGCAGCTATTGAGGAGCCACGGCTTCTAAAACGGTCGGCGAGCCTATACATCAGCCGGAATTGAATCACAAGGCCGCGGCAAGCGCATATTGATAGCGCAAACCTCAAAAGGCCAAAGGACACGGTCATGGCGAACATCAGCGGCGATGCAGACGAGCGCAGGCGCTCGCTGAGGCCGCTGCAGCGCCTGTTTCCCTACATCACCCATTACCGCAAAATGGTCATCGGCGCGATCATCTCGCTGGCCGTCGCGGCGGCGACGACGCTGGCGCTGCCACTGGCCGTGCGGCGGATGATCGATCACGGCTTTTCCGCTTCCGATTCCAGCTTCATTGCCGAATATTTCGCCATGCTGGTGGTGATGGCCGCCGTGCTGGCGGCGGCGTCTGCCAGCCGCTACTATTTCGTCATCACGCTGGGCGAGCGCGTCGTTGCCGATATCCGCCGCGATGTCTTTGCCCACGTCACGACGCTGTCGCCCTCCTTCTTCGACACGGCCCAGTCGGGCGAGATCGTCTCGCGGCTCGCCGCCGACACGACACAGGTCAAATCGGCCGTGGGTGCTACCGCCTCGGTGGCTTTGCGCAACGTCATCCTCGGCCTTGGCGCCGTGGCGATGATGGTCTTCACCAGCCCAAAACTGTCCGGCCTGGTCATCGCGGCCATTCCGTTAATCGTGCTGCCGCTGGTCGCCTTCGGCCGCTCGGTGCGGCGCAAGTCACGGCTGGCGCAGGATACTCTGGCCAATGCCACCGCCTATGCCAGCGAGCAGATCGGCGCGGTCCGCACCCTGCAGGCCTTCACCAACGAGAAGCTTGTCACCGGGTATTTTTCATCCGCCGTGGAAGCAGCGTTCGAAGCGGCGCGGGCCTCGATCTTTGCCCGCTCCTTTCTCACCTTCTTCGCCATCTTCATGATCTTTTCCTCGGTGGTGGCGGTGCTGTGGTTCGGTTCGCGCGACGTGCTCGACGGCACGCTGTCGCCAGGTACGCTTGGCCAATTCCTGCTCTATTCGGTGTTCGCTGCTGGCGCGCTCGGCGCCTTGTCGGAGGTCTGGGGCGAACTGTCCCAGGCAGCAGGCGCTGCCGAACGGCTGACCGAGATCCTGGCCGAGAAACCCGCGATCCAGGCGCCCGCCGATCCGAAGCCGCTGCCGGCAAAGGCGAGAGGCGCGATCAGCTTCGACGATGTCTCCTTCTCCTATCCGGCCCGGCCCGACCGCGCCGCCGTCCATGGCCTCAGCTTTCAGGTCAAACCCGGCGAGACGGTGGCGATCGTCGGACCATCCGGCGCCGGCAAGAGCACCGTGTTTTCGCTGCTTCTGCGCTTCTACGATCCGGAAGCCGGCAGGATCGTCATCGACGGAGTCGATCTGCGCGAGGCCGATCCGGCCGCGATCCGCGCGCGCATAGCCATCGTGCCGCAGGATGTCACCATCTTTGCCGCAAGCGCGCGCGACAATATCGGCTTTGGCCGGCCTGGCGCCAGCCAGGCCGAGATCGAGGCGGCGGCGAAAGACGCGCTTGCCGACGAGTTCATCCTGAAACTCGAAAAGGGCTATGACAGCCAGGTCGGCGAGCGCGGGGTGACGCTGTCGGGCGGCCAGCGCCAGCGCGTGGCGATCGCCCGCGCCATTTTGCGCGATGCGCCGATCCTTCTGCTCGACGAGGCGACCTCGGCACTCGATGCCGAAAGCGAGACGCTGGTGCAGACGGCGCTCGACCGGCTGATGCAGGGGCGTACCACGATCGTCATCGCCCATCGGCTGGCAACCGTGCTGAAGGCCGATCGCATCCTGGTCATGGATGGCGGCCGCATCGTCGAGGAAGGCACGCATCAGAGCCTGGTCGCCAAGGGCGGCATCTATGCGCGGCTGGCCAAGCTGCAGTTCGAAACCGGGGCGAATGCCTTCAGGGGCGCGGCCGAGTAGGTCCCCCAGCGACCGCTGGGATTCTTCAGCTACCGAAAGCTCGGCGTTTGCCGCGTCGATAGGCGATGAACAGGGGAACGCCGACAAGCAACGACAACAAAAGCATGCTGGCGACGGTCTGTCGCTGCTCCTTTGCCGGATCGCTGAGCTGCACATCGGCAGGCGGCTCTTCATAGGTAAAATCGTACTGCCACCGGATTTCGTCCGCGACGTCATCGACGGTTTTCAGATAGTCGGCAATCGCCTTGGCCGGCACTTCAGTTGCCAGGCTCTGAAAGTTCCATTCGACTTGAAATTCGGTGGGCGTGTTGGACCAGGACGCCTTGAGAGACAGATAGGGCGTCACGACGTTTTTCATCGACTCGCCGGAAAACCTCGCCTTGAGGTTGCGCACCGTTATCTTGTGACGCCGGTAGAACTGGGGGCCGATGGAGACTGGCCCGGTTCGGTCGACGATTGTCGGGGTTGGAAGAGAGTTGTTGCCGAGATCGGCCGCGCGGATCGGGAAATTCTTTGCCAGATCGTTGGCCGCCAGCGCCTCTGCCGGCAAGCGATAACTTTCCTTCACGCTCACTATGTTGTCGTCGCGGCGATCCACGATTTCCGGCTTGGCGACGGTTTGGATGCCCGGATATTGCTTGTTGTAGTATTTCAGGTAGGCGTCCGACACCTCGCTCAGCGACCGGCTGGCCAAATTGCCGCGCATCCAATCGGCATCGGCGTCCTGATATGTCGAGAAGACCGTCAGCACGAGGGGATCGCCCGGTTTCCGCGGAAAATCGAAGTCCTCGGCGATCTGGATCGATGGGCTGGTAAGCACAGGACTCGGCATCTTCTCCAATCCGCCGGTGCTGGAAAGCGGCAGCGCGAAGCCGTAGTCCGACTGTGCGAGATTGGGCGCCTTGCCGCCCTGAAGATAGTCGGTAGCATCCAGCCAATATGTCTTTGTTCCGATCCTCGCCTTGACGATGGCATGGTCGAAATCGCGAAGCGCCGGCAGATGCTGGTCCAGGGCCCGCCCTTCGTCGAGATCGGCCAGGGCAACCTCGGCAGCAATGCCAAGCCGCACAAGCGAAGAAACCAGCAGCAGTGCCTTGTCCTTGCAGTCACCAAACCCGCTCAGGATGACGGTCGCGGGATCACGCGGAATGTAGGAACCGGCACCCATCGACAGGCTTACATAGCGGATCTGGTCCTGCACCAACCGCATTGCCTCGACCATCCGGTCTTCGGGCACTGGATGCCGCAGTGCGATGTCGTCGAGCTTTGCGGCAAAAGCCGAGGGAAAAACGGTCGCTGGCTTGTAATAGGGCGCAACAGCATCGACCACACTTTGCCAATTCGCGGTCGATGCGACATCGATAGAGCCCCAGCCTGGATATGTCACGGGCAGGTTGTCCTCGACATTGACCGGTTTCGGGTTTGGAATTTCCCACAGATAGGTCGTGTCCGGCCCTGTCGACGAGATCGAAGGCTTGAGTTGGGTCCCCCTTGTCTTGGTCTCGAGCGGCTGGCCCGAAGGCCAAATGATGCTCGTGCGGATAAGCGCTACCGGCTCTTCCCATTCGGTGGAGAAATTCTTGAAGAAGAGATCCTTGCCGACGAGCGGCGTTATCTCATAGGTCGATCCGTAATCAACGATGTCGCCGGCGCGCACGTCATCGATGTTGACATGTGCTGTCAGCCAGCCGTCGAAGACGCCTTTCTCGGCATCTCTTTCCCTGCGGAAGATGTCGAATTCGACGTCTTCCAGCCGGTCCAAAACGGCGCCGTCGCGGATGATGTGAAGATGGTTGAGCGTGACCTTGTGCCGGGACGGATCGAATTGCAGATCGATACTCGCGCCCCGATCCAGCCCGGGACGGTCAACGATTTTATAGACTGTGCGCGAGTACTCGACATAGCCGCCGGCGCGATGCTTGATCTGGTCGTCCGAGAGCAGCCATGAAACGCCATTCTTGATTTGATCCGATCGGGTGGGATCGGCAGCCGGAATATCAACCTGCGTTACCCAGCTTTCCGCGGGGCCCTTGAGAACCATGTCGTCGGACATGGCCGGAGAACTCAGGCCGATCAACAAGATGAAAAATACCAAGCGGGGCCAGAAAGACTTCATCCTACGAAAACTGTAACAGGCAGACATCTACGCTCGCCCAACTTGGAAGAACTCCTTTTTCAGAGGCTTTCCTGCCAAAGTAAAGGCCAGTTTCGCGGATTTCTGCAGTCACCGCAGCAAGAACCAGGAACAGACGAAGCGACTCAGTTACCGTACCGCTTCTTCAGATGATCGGTGAAATGCACGGCATTGAGCTTTTCGCCCGTGGCGCGTTCGAGCAGTTCCGGCGTCGACCAGCGCGAGCCTTGCGACCAGATCCTTTTGCGGCGCCAGTCGTTGATCGCGGCGAAATCTCCCTTGGCGAGGTCTTCGTCGGCTGAAGGATGATCTCTGGTCAGTGCCGCCCATTGCTGCGCCGCCATCATGGCGCCCAGCGTATAGGAAGGGAAATAGCCGAAGGCGGCGCCCGGCCAGTGGACGTCCTGCATCGGACCATCAGCCGGATTGTCTGATGTCGACAGGCCGAGATAATCGCGCATCTTGGCATCCCAGGCCTCGGGCAGGTCGGCTGCCTCAAGCCGCCCCGAGACAAGCTCCTGCTCCAGCTCGTAGCGCAGGATGATGTGCAGCGGATAGGTGACCTCGTCGGCATCGACGCGGATCAGGCCGCGCTCGACCCGGTGCACATGCGGCAGGATGTCGTCGATCGTCCAGCTCTCGCCGAGGTGCCTTTCGACCACCGGCAGCGCCCAGCGCCAGAATTCTGGATTGCGGCCGATCTGCTTTTCGACGAACAGGCTCTGGCTTTCATGCACCGCCATGCCGCGCGCTCTGCCGAGCGGCCAGTGTGCCCACGCCTTCGGCAGGTTCTGCTCGTACAGCGCATGGCCGGTCTCGTGCAGCACGCCCATCAACGCCGACAGGAAATCCGAGGTCTTGTAGCGGGTGGTGATGCGCACGTCGCTCGGCACGCCGCCGCAGAAGGGATGGTGCGAAACCGACAGCGAGCCGTGGGTGAGGTCGAAGCCGACTGCCGCCATCATGGCGAGGCCAAGCTCGCGCTGCTTGTCCAAGGGGTAGCTGCCGGAAAGCGGCTTTAGCGGATGTTTCGCCAGCCGCTCTTCCTGCACGGCCAGTGCCTCCGGTACGAAGCCTTTCAGGAAGGCCTTCAACTCGGCAAACACCGGCGTGATGTCGGCGGTGCGATTGCCCGGGTCATATTGCTCCATCAGCGCGTCGTAAGGCTCGAGCCCGAGCACCTCGGCGCGAAGTGTCGCCTCCTCGCGGACCAGCGCCACGACGCCTTCGAGTGCCGGCAGGAAGCCGGCCCAGTCGTTCTTGGCGCGCAGGTCGCGCCAGAGCTGCTCGGAGCGCATGCGTACAGTCGTCTGGCGCTCGACGAACTCGACCGGCAGGCAGGTCAGGTTGGTGTACTGCCGGCGGAATTCCCTGACCGCGGCCTGCTGCTCTTCGTTCAACGCCTCCTGCTCGGCCGCCGCGATCCAGTCGGCAATCTCCGGCGCAGTCGCCTGGGTGTGGTGCATGCCGGCAAGCGCCGACATCGCCTCGGCGCGCTTCTCGCCGCCGCCGACCGCCATATGGGTCGCCTCGTCGGCGCCGAGAATGGCGAGGGCATGTTCCAGCGCTTCGAGCTTGTGGCCGAGGTCGTCGAGTTTTTGAAAGGACATGGTGGGTTCCGCTGATTTGACGGCGGGAAAAGATACCAACGCAAAAGTGTTGGCAACCCCTGAAGACCGTCTGCGACCGATGCATTGACTGCCGGCCGCAACGGCCGAACGGCATCTTGCGGAAGCGTGGCGTGCGTGATCAATGTCGTCGGCGGCGGCAGACCGCAATGGGGGAGACGAGATATGATCGCCAATGTGCTGGTCGGGCTGGTGGCCGTGATCCACCTCTGCATCGTCTATCTGGAGACGGTGCTGTGGGACACGCCGCGCGGCCACATGGTATTCAAGCTGACGCCGGAATTCGCCAGTGCCTCGAAAGTGCTTGCGGCCAATCAGGGACTTTACAACGGTTTTCTCGCAGCCGGGCTGATCTGGGGGCTTTACCTCGGCGAAGCCGGTTTCCAGTTCAAAGTCTTCTTCCTGCTCTGCGTCGCCGTCGCCGGTCTCTACGGCGCGGCGACGGTGGGCCGTAAAATCCTGTTCATCCAGACAGTGCCGGCAATGCTGGCGCTGATTGCGCTGGCGTTGGGCTAGCGCATGATCCCTGAACCGAAAACTGGAAAAGGATCATACGCAAAATCAATTGCCACAGCGCCGGGCGCTGCGGCCGATCTCAGCCGCCTGGATAGTTTGGGCCGTAGCCGTTAGGATAGTATCCGCCATCGCCGCCGTTGCCGATGAGGAAGGCACTGCCGGTATCAGCGCGTAGCTTTTGGCTGACATCGTCGAGCTGCGCCAGCAACTGCTGATATTGCGTGCTCGGCATCGTTCCATCGCGCGCGGCCCTCTGGGCGGCCCGATCGAGTTGAGCGACCTGCGTGCGCAAGTCACGCGCCTCGCCCGGCTCGAGCTTGTTCGCCCGGATGGCGCCCTGGATACCCGTCTCCACGCTCTGGATCTGATTGATCAAGGCCGTCACACGCGGGCCGGCGTAAGCGCCAGCAAACGGAACGGCGAGGAGAAGTGTGGCGAGCGTAGCAGTCCTGAGGTTCCTGGGAGCGAAGAAGCGCATGGTTGCGTCTCCTTTACTGGGGAAGGCGGTGGTTGGGAGGGGCCCGCCTTCCGGCCGCGGGCCGTCAGGTTCCGTCGCGTCGCGATGAGCGGTTCCACCGCCGGCGGTTCTCGGCCCATGACCAAGGCTAAAAGGTGGTGGTGGCAAAGTGTAATTAAAAAAAGGTAATTTTTTCAGCTCTTGCCGCTGCCGCACCAGTGCCCTAGATGCCGCCGACTTGAGCCGGCTCGATCCGGTGCATGTAACGAGCCAAAGGCTTGCAGATCACCGCTCGGTCAGCTTCAGCTCGATGCGGCGGTTCTTGTTGCGCGCCTCTTCGGTATCGGCGGGGTCGAGCGGCTGGAATTCGCCGAAGCCGGCGGCGACCAGCCGGTTGGCCGGGACGCCGTTCTCGATCAGGAACTTGACCACCGACGTCGAGCGCGCCGTCGACAATTCCCAATTGTCGCGGTAGCGGCCGGTGCCGGAGAGCGGCTTGTTGTCGGTGTGGCCGTCGACGCGCAGCACCCAGTTGATCTCCGGCGGGATCTCCTTCTGCAATTCGATGATGGCATCGGCGAGCTTCTTCATTTCGACCTTGCCGGCATCGTTGATCACTTCGGAGCCGGTCGGGAAAAGCACTTCCGACTGGAAGACGAAGCGGTCGCCGACGATGCGGATGTTCTCGCGGTCGGCGAGAATTTCACGTAAGCGGCCGAAGAAATCGGAGCGGTAGCGGTTCAGTTCCTGCACGCGTTGCGCCAGCGCGACGTTGAGGCGGCGGCCGAGATCGGCAATCTTGGTGTTGGACTCGCGATCGCGCGTTTCGGACACGTTGAGCGCTTCTTCGAGCGCTCCGATTTGCCTGCGTAGCGCCGCGATCTGCTGGTTGAGGATTTCAACCTGGCTCAGTGCCTGTTGACTGATCTGGCGCTGGCTGTCGAGCTCGCCGGAAAGTGCCGTTGCGCGCTGGTTGGCGGCGTCGCCGGCGCCAGCGCCTTGCGCCAGCAATTGTTCGAGCCGGCTCTTTTCCGCCTCCGATGCAGACAGCGAGGCCTGCAAATTGGCAAGGGTGTCCTCCTTGTCCTGCGTCGTCGAGCGCTCCAGCGCCAGAAGCTGGGTCAACTCATTGATCTGGGAGTTGAGGCGGTTGAGCACCGTGTCCTTGCCGGAGATCTCGCGGCCGAGCAGGAACTGCGCCAGCACGAAAACCGTGAGCAGGAACATGATCGCCAACAGCAGCGTCGACAGCGCATCGACGAAGCCAGGCCAGTAATCGATGCGGCGGTCGGAGCGCCGGCCTCGTGCCAACGCCACGTCAATGCACTCCAGGTTTCTTCAAGGCGTCGGCGATCTTCTCCAGGGTGTTGCGCATCGCCTTCTGCTCGTCGGACTGGGCCTCGACCCAGTCGCGCATGATCTGCTGTTCCGAGCGCATGTTCTTGACCAGGCCAGAAATGCCGTCGGCGAGATTGGCCATGGCGGTGGCGACGCGCGGATTGGAGCCGCCGCCATTCTCCTGCAGGGTGCGCAGCTTTTCCGACAACAGACGGATTTCATCGGAGGGTTCGCTCTTGGCCGCGTCGGCAACGACGATGTCGGAGGACAGGTCGGTGACCGAGGACAGCCAGTTCTCGAGCTCGGTATAGAAGCGCGTCTGGGCGCGGCCGGCCTGCAGGTCGAGGAAGCCGAGCACCAGCGAGCCGGACAGGCCGAACAGAGACGACGAGAAAGCGGTGCCCATGCCGGCCAAAGGGGCGGAAAGCCCCTGCTTCAGGGATTCGAGCACGGCCGCTGCGTCGCCGGTGCCGGGATCGAGCGACTCGATGGTTTCGCGGATCGAGCCGATCGTGTTGAGCAGGCCCCAGAAGGTGCCGAGCAGGCCGAGGAACACCAGCAGCCCGACAAGGTAGCGCGAGGTGTCGCGGCTTTCGTCGAGGCGGGTGGCGATCGAATCCAGCATGGTGCGCATCGAACTGGTCGAGAAGGCAATCGTCGAGGAGCGGCCGATCATCGCCTTCATCGGCGCCAGCAGCACGGGTTCGGTGGTTTCGGAACCGGCGCGGAACGAATTGACCCAGCGCACCTCGCGGAACAACCGGCCGACCTGGACGAAGGCCAGCAGGATGCCGACCGCCAGCACGCCGATGATCAGGCCGTTGAGGCCGGGATTGGTGACGAAGGCGGTCGAGATCTGGCGGGTCAGGATGGCGGCGATAAAGGCCACGATGAACAGAAAGATCACCATGGTCAGCAGAAAGACCTGCGGGCTCGACAATTTGTGCGGGTCGTAGATCAGAACGTCGGAGCGCCTGCCCATGCCGAAGGATCTGAGTAAAGTCATCCGTGCCCCGTTTCCGATGCCATCGCCGCCGATCACATTGTGTTTGCGACTCTAAACGGAATTGTGACGAAATTGAATGGCGCTTGGCAATATTGCCACTGTCCGCGACCGGAGGTCAAAGCCGGTTGATGACCAGGCAGTCGACCATGGCGGCCAGATGCAGGCCGGCGCCGGTGACGACAAAGCCGTGCCACAGCGCATTGTGGAAGCGCAGGCCTTTCCAGGCGAAGAAGATCACGCCACAGGAATAGACGATGCCGCCGGCAACGATGAGGGCGATCGATGTCGCCGGCAGCGTCCGTAGGAGCGGCTCCACCAGAACGATGCCGCTCCAGCCGATGGCGAGATAGAACACGATTGCCAGCCGGTCGAAACGGCCGGGGAGAAAGACCTTGATGGCGATGCCGACCGTCGCGGCGATCCAGACCAGGACGATCATCGAAACAGCCAGCGGCGAGCCGCCGAGCTGGGCAAGGAACGGCGTGTAGGTCGCAGCGATCAGCAGGTAGATCGCCGCATGGTCGAAGCGCCGCAATATCCATTTCGCCGGCGACGATACCGGCCACAGATTATAGGCCAGCGAAACCGACAGCACGGTGAGCAGCGAGACCACATAGAAGGCGGCGGCGACATATTCGCCGGGGCCGGTTCGATAGGCGGCCAGTGCCAGCAACGTCGAGCCGGCAGCGATCGCCAGCACGATGCCCACGGCGTGGACGATACCGTCGGCGATGATCTCGGCGCGCGAGTAATGCCAGCGCCCCATGAAGGGGATGTCGAGCTGGGATAATTCGCTCTGGGATGTGGGCCGGCTGTTCGTCATCGATGATCCTGCGTCGCCTTATCTGGGCGACCGCGGGACAGTATTTCAAGCTTTGGTTGCGGTTTTGCGACTGCGGCGCTTCAGCGCGGCGCGACTACATCAGCGCGCTGGGAGCGGCTTCTTCACCGTCTTCAACAGCGCGCGTTGCATGAGTTCGTTGCCGGCAACGACCGAACCGGCGGTCAGCATGTCCTGGCCGCCGGCAAAATCGGAGACGAAGCCGCCCGCCTCGCGGATCAGCAACATGCCGGCGGCAATATCCCAGGCCGACAGGCCGATTTCCCAAAAACCGTCCATGCGGCCGGCGGCGACGTAGGCGAGATCGAGCGAGGCGGAGCCGAGGCTGCGCACGCCCGAGACCTCGGCCATGACATTGCGCAACTCGACAAGGAAATTGCCGTGCTGGCCACGCCCGAGATGCGGCACGCCGCAGCCGATCACCGCATCGACCAGCTTGGTGCGGCCGGCGACGCGCAACCGGCGATCGTTCATGAAGGCGCCGCCGCCACGCTCGGCGGTATAGAGCTCGTCCATCGCCGGATTGTAGATGACACCGGCGACGATCTGGCCCTGGCGCTCCAGCGCGATCGAGATAGCGAAGAGCGGAATGCCGTGCAGGAAATTGGTGGTGCCGTCGAGCGGATCGACGATCCAGCGGTGCTGGCCGTCGTCGCCCTCGATCACGCCGCGTTCCTCCATCAGGAAGGCGTAGCCGGGCCGCGCCTTGGACAGTTCGGCAAAGACGATGTCTTCGGCCTTGCGGTCGGCCTGGCTGACATAGTCGCCCGGCCCCTTCATCGAGACCTGCAGGTTCTGCACTTCGCCGAAGTCGCGCGACAGCGAGCGGCCGGCCTTCATTGCGGCCTGGACCATGACATTGAGGATCGCGGAACGCGCCATTGCTCTTCTTCCTGTCGCTGCGCCTATCTGCTTTGACGCGTGATCCTATCCAAAAAGTCTGCCACTTTTCGGGATCACGCCTCAATCGGCGCGGCGCACGTAAGTGATTTCATTGGTGTCGACGATGATGCGCTCGCCCGAGCCGATGAACGGCGGCACCAGCACACGGATGCCGTTTTCGAGTATCGCCGGCTTGTAGGACGAGGCTGCCGTCTGGCCCCTCACCACCGGGTCGGCCTCGGTGATGGTCAGCGTCACCTGGTCGGGCAGCGAAATGCCGATCGGCCTTTCGTCATAGAGCTGGACCGTCACCATCATGCCGTCCTGCAGGAAGGCGGCGCGATCGCCGACGAACTCCTTCTGCAATTCGAGCTGCTCGTAGCTTTCGGTGTCCATGAACACCAGCGCGTCGCCCTGCTCGTAGAGGAAGGAAAAATCCTTCAGATCGAGCCGGATCTGCTCGACCGTCTCGGCCGAACGGAAGCGCTCGTTGAGCTTGGTGCCGTTGATCAGGTTCTTGAGCTCGACCTGGTTGTAGGCGCCGCCCTTGCCGGGCTTGACGGTGTTGGTCCTGACCGCCACCCAAAGGCCGCCATCATGCTCGATGACGTTGCCGGGACGGATTTCGTTGCCATTGATCTTGGCCATGGTGAGGTGATCCGGAAATGAGATGATCGCCGCAAAGGGCAATTTGGCGCCTCCAAGACCACAAATCGCTAGCAGAGGCAAGGAGCGCCTTCCGATGAAGCGGGAACGAAGCTCGCCCGGCAGCGCGGCGCGGCAGCCTCAGTCCGTCCTGACGATGGCGGTTACGGCCGCGCTCATGGCGTCGGCTACCTCTGTTAAAAGATGCAGGTGCGGCGAACGCAAGACGACAATTCGCAGCGACAGCTCGAGGCCGGGAGCGTCGACCAGGGCAATGCCCTCCGGCAGCTTTTCCTGCAGCAGCCGCTTGGGCAGCAGGCCAAGGCCTTGGCCTCGACGAACCCAGTCGATCTGCAGCGCGCTGTCCTGAATCTCGGCGCCGACCATCAACCTGTGGCCGCCCTCGGCAAGGGCAGCCGCCAGCCGCCGGCGCGCGTCGCAAGGTTCAGGACTGAGAACCCAGGGCATGGTCTTGACGTCGGCTTGCCGGCCGGTGTTTTCGGCGGCGATGATGGCGAGGGGCTCGGTTCCGACAACGCCGTCGCCAGTTTTGGAATTGCCGCCGTCCAGGATGAAGGCGAGGTCGAGCTGTCCGCGCTTGTGCTGGTCGGCCAGCTCAAGGCTCCAACCGCTCTTCAGACGCAGCGAAACCTTCGGAAACCGCGCCACGGCATCAGCAATGGCGGCGGCCACGGCTTTGTCGCAAAGTCCATGGGCGAGGCCGAGCCGCAGCAGACCCTCCGGCTCGTTGCCCCTGGCGAATGATCGCAGCGCGTCGACGGCGGCGAGAATGTCCTTGCCGCGTGCCAGCACCTCTACGCCGGCCGGGGTCAGTCGCGACGGCTTTAGCCGGCGGTCGAGCAATTCCGTGCCGAGCATCTCCTCCAGCCGCTGGATCTGGCGGGTGACGGCCGGCTGCGTCAACGGCAGGCGTCGAGCCACCTTCTGAATCGAACCCTCCTCGGCAAAGAGGGCCAGTGTTTTCAGTTCTTCGAGCACGAGACACCTGAACATGTCAGAGAGGCATAATTATGCTGAACATTATGAATTTGAAATCCGATGGATGGCAAGCGATTTTCCTCCGGCAGGACCAGCAGAGAAGGAACACGATGAAAGCGATCGAATTGCAGAGCCCGGGCGGCCTCGAGAATCTCAGAATGGTCGAGCGGCCGATGCCTGAACCAGGGCGCCAAGAGATGATTGTGAAGGTGAAGGCGACGGCGCTGAACTACCGCGATGCCGAGATCGTCCGCGGCAGCTATCACACGAAGTTTGCATTGCCGCTGGTGCCGCTGTCGGACGGCGTCGGCGAAGTCGTAGCCGTCGGCGCCGAGGTCAGCAGGTTCCAGATCGGCGACCGGGTCTGCGGCACGTTCTGGCAGCGCTGGGTCGGCGGCAGTTTCGCGATGGCCGAGCCCTCCTATCAACGTGGCGGCCCGATCGACGGGCTGCTCAGCGAATTTGCTCGGCTCGATGAACAGGCGGCGGTGCTGGCGCCGGCCAATCTGAGCGACTTCGAGGCGGCGACGCTGCCCTGCGCCGGCGTGACGGCATGGCACGCGCTGTTTACAGAGGGCAGCGTCAAGCCCGGCGATACCGTACTTTGTCTCGGCACCGGCGGCGTTTCCTTGTTTGCGATGCAATTCGCCGCCGCTGCCGGGGCGCGCGTCATCGTGACGTCGAGCAGCGACGAGAAACTTGCACGGGCAAAGCAACTGGGCGCGCATGATGGCGTGAACTATCGCAGCGTCCCCGACTGGGCATCGGCCGTGTTGGGATTGACGGATGGGCGCGGCGCCGACCATATCATCGAGGTTGGCGGACCGCAGAGTTTTACACAATCGCTGAGGGCAGCGGCGCGCGGCGCCCAGATCAACGTCATCGGCTATCTCGGCGGCAGTGACGGCGCCATCAACCCGCTCGACATCTTCCGCCGGCAGGTCAGGGCGCGAGGCATACCGGTGGGCTCACGCGAATCCTTCGAGGCGATGAACCGCGCCATTGTCGTCAACCGATTGAGACCGGTGATCGACCGGGTCGTACCGTGGACCCAGGCCGCCGAAGCCTTTCGGTACCTTGAACACGGCTCGCCCTTCGGCAAGGTCGTGCTCGATCATACGCAATGAGCCTCGCGCTTGCGAGTCCGGGTGCAATGAGTCGCGAGATCACAGTCAGGGCAGGCGATTGGCCCGTTGCAGCGCCTGCTGCGTCTGCTCGTCGGTCAGGCCCTGCAGGAAATCGTCCATCTCTTGGTCGATGAGCCCAGCGCGGCGGGCGACAACATACCAGGCGCCGGCGAGGATCAGATCCGGATCGGTGCCGATGCCGTTCATGTAGAGCTTGGCGAGACGGTTCTGGGCGGCGACGTTGCCGCCTTCTGCGGCCTGCTTCATCCAGTTAAAGCCCGATTTCAGGTCGCGGGCGCCGCCGCGCCCCTCGATCATCCAGGTGGCGAGATCGATCTGCGCCGTGTCGTAGTTCTGCCGCGCAGCCTGTGCCAGCAGGCCGCGGGCGCGGACATCGTCGCGCGCCTTGCCGCCGGCGCCATTGGCGTAGACCTGTGCCATCGCATATTGTGCGTCGGCAAGCCCGGTCGCGGCGGCGCGCTCGTAATAGGATACGGCTTTGGCAATACCGGCATCGCCGGGCTCCTGTTCGACCATCAGCTGGGCAAAATTAAACTGCGCCAGGCGGTTGCCGGCTTCGGCGGCGGCCTGCATCAGCGCATAGGCCTCCTTCTCGTCCTTTTTGACGTAGCGGCCATCGAGCAGCATCAGCGCATACTGGAATTGCGATTCCGGGATGCCCTGCTCGGCGGCAAGCGCATACCACTTCGCCGCCCCTGCCGCGTCGACCGGCACGCCGAGGCCGCGCGACAATATCTCGGCCACCAGCGTCTGTGCCGCCGGATCGCCGTTTTGAGCACGGGAAATCGCAAGGTTGTAGGCCGTCTTGTAGAGGCCGCGCTGAAAGGCGCCGTAGGCGGCGTCGGACGGTTTTGCGCCGAAGCGGTCGGGGTTGATGGTATCGGCCGACGGCAAAGGGGCCGTGGTGGCGGGCTGCGGCAATGGTGGGAGAAACGGCTTGTCGGCAGGCTCGCTGGAATCCGGCCTCGGCTGCGGCAGCGGAACGGGTTCCGCCGCTATCGCCTGGGTTACGGCCGTTGCGAGAAAAGCGCTGAAAAGGATCGTCCGAGAGAGCACGTCAGTCCTCGAAGCGCGGTGCGGTTTCGTCGAGCAGCGCGTTGGCGGTGGCAACCGCCGTCTTCGGATCGACGTCGCCGGCGAAAACCGCGCTGGAAAGCGCCACGAATTCGGCACCGGTGGCGGCGACAGCTTCCACCGAGGCAAGATCGGATCCGGCCATGACGATGCAAGGGATCTGGATCACGTCCGCCCACCATTGCCCGAGCGACAGGTTGCGGGGATGCGGCTCCGGCTTGTTGTCGTAGCCGAAGCGACCGAAGAAAATATAATCGGGCCTGACCTCGCCAAGTTCCAGCGCGTCGTCGCGGGTCTTGGCGCCGCCGGTGCCGACCATCATCCTGGCCTGGAAGTGTTCGATCGTTTCGGCGAGCTCGTCCTTGCCGACCTCGACATGGATGCCGTCGGCCTGGACGCGGCCGGCGATGCGGGTGTCGCCAGCAATGATGACGGCAATGCCGGCCGCTTGCGCCACCGGCACGATCTGCTCGGCAAAGGCCTGGAAGGCGGCCTCGTCCATGCCGTTTTCCGGCAGGATCAGCGAGGCGACGTCACCGCCGTCGAAGGCTGCGGCGATGCGCTCGGCCGGCACGTTCGGCGGCGCGATCAACACGATACGGCAGCGGTTGGGGGGCGTTGCGTCATTCATTGGTGTTCGGTCCCGGTTATCGCCTATGCCGGGCGAAGATGGTTGCATTGCGGCATAGAGCAAAGTGCGGGGATTGAACAGGCGGCAGGGGGATCACGATTGCCGGCTAGATCTATCGGGGCTCGGCGCATGACTACCGTTGGCCGAAATTCTCCTCGCCTGGTCGCTTGCGGGCTCTACGCAGGCACTTTCGATTTCCAAAGCGACCAGCCGAGGTTCATGCCGGCGGCGGCGACCAGGATGGCGGCGGCGCCGGCGATCTGCGCCGGATGCAGCCGGTGGCCGAAGGCGACGACGTCGACGAGGATGGCGACGACTGGATAGATGAAGGACAGCGACCCCTGCAGATGCGTCGGCAGTTTCTGGATGGCGCCGTACATGAGGATGTACATCAGGCCGGTATGGACGATGCCGAGCGTCGCCAGCATGACCCAGCTCCGCGCATCGGCGGGAAGGTGGGTGAGATTGGCGAAAGGTGCCAGCATGAGAACGCCGACGCAGACCTGGATCAGGGCGATCAGGTGCGGCGGCGTGCCTTTGAGCTTCTTGGTGACGATAGCCGCAACGGCCCAGAAGAAAGCCGCGGCCAGCGCCATCGCAATGCCGGTAAAGTAATCCGTACCATGATCGCCTGCATCGGGCGCGGCCTGCACGATCAGCAGCATGCCGGCGAAGGCGATGCCGAGCCAGGTCAGCTTGGTCACCGTCAGCCGTTCGGAGAAGAAGAGCGCGCCAAAACCGACCAGCATGAAGGGTTGCGTATTGTAGACAGCCGTGGCGATCGAGATCGACGCGCGGGAAAACGCGCTGAACAGCAGCAGCCAGTTGATAACGATGGCAGCACCGCCGAGAGCCGCGATCGCGACAATGCGAAGCGACAGCCTGCCGCGCAGCAGTCCCAGCGCCGTGCAGATAACCAGCAGCGTTACCGCACCGAAGGCGCAGCGCCAGAACACCACGTCCATGATGGGTTGGCCGGACAGGACGACGAACCAGCCGATCGTGCCGAGGATCGCCATCGCCGCAGTCATTTCGATCGTGCCGCGTACCGTGTTGTCCATGGATGCTCCCGAAACCCGTTGAGATTCTATAATCCCACGGCAGATATGGGCCTTTCCATGACTTGTAGCTGGTGATATGCAGAACGAACCTAATTTAATTAGGTAAACATCGGCTTTTTCTTGGAATTGTAAAATGCTGGACGAGCTCGATAGAAAGCTCCTCGATATCCTGGTCAGGGATTCACGGACCTCGCTGAAGGAACTGGCGCTGCAGGTCGGGTTGTCGTCGCCAAGCGTTTCGGAGCGGCTTCGGCGGCTTGAGGATCGCGGCGTCATTCGCGCATTCACCATCGACATCGATCCGCAGGCGCTCGGCTACGCCTTGCAGGCGATCGTTCGCATCCGGCCGTTGCCCGGTAAGCTGCACATCGTCCAGAAGCTGATCGAGGAAATCCCGGAATTCGGCGAATGCGACAAGGTGACGGGCGATGACTGCTTCGTCGCCCGGCTGTTCGTCCGCTCGATCGGCGAGCTCGACGGGATTCTCGACCGCATCGCCGACAAGGCCGAAACCAGCACCGCCATCATCAAGGCGCAGCCGATCCGGAGACGCCCGCCGCCGCTCGACATGCCAAACATGTGACGGGCTCCGGTGGCGTGGCCCACGTATTTGCGGTCGCGGTCTGGCCATTTCTGGTCTATTCCAGAGATCACTTTCCCTCCAGCTTCCTTTACCCATGTCAGGCCTGCTCGTCGATCCCTGGTTCTATGCCGCGGCCATTCCGGCCGTCATCCTCGTCGGCCTGTCGAAAGGCGGCTTCGGTGGCGCCGTCGGCTTTGTCGGCGTGCCATTGATGGCGCTGACCATGCCGCCGGTTCAGGCTGCCGCAATTCTTCTGCCAATTCTGTGCCTGATGGACATTGTCTCGGTGTGGACATGGTGGGGTATCTTCGACCGCAAGATGCTGGCCGACATGATGCCGGGTGCCGTGATCGGCATTGCCCTTGGCTGGCTGACGGCGGCACTTGTAACCGAAGAGATGGTCCGGCTGATCGTCGGCGCGGTCGCCCTGATCTTCGTGCTGCGCTGGCTCTATTTGCAACTCCGCCACGGTGCCGGCCACGCGGCGGAGCCCAACCGCGTTGCCGCCGGCTTCTGGGGTACCGTTGCCGGGTTCACCAGCTTCGTCGCCCATGTCGGCGGCCCGCCTTTTCAGGTCTATGCGTTGCCGATCAGGCTGGATCCGAAGGTGCTGTCCGGCACCGCGGCGATCTTCTTCGCCGTCACCAATGCACTGAAGCTCATCCCCTATTTCGCGCTCGGCCAGTTCGACACCACCAATTTGACCGCGTCGGCGGTGCTGATGCCGCTGGCGCCGCTGTCGACAATCGCCGGCGCCTGGCTGGTGCGGCGGATGCGGCCGGAGCTGTTCTATCCCTTCACCTATGCGACCGTGGCGGTCGTCGCGGTCAAGCTTCTGTGGGACGGCATCGCCGGCCTTCTGTAAGACGGCGGCCCCAGGCGGCCGCCGCCGGATTCCTTAAACCTCGGCGGCACTCGGCAGCAGCGGCCGCGTCCTGCCAAGCGCGAGAGCAGCGCCGGTTGCCAGCACGAACGCCATGCAGCCAAGAATGGTGATGTCGTGCAGTGTCGGCTTCAGCACCATGTCCGCGATGATCATCAGCATCACCGAATAGTCGAAGCGCGCGGCATTGAGGACGCGCTGGCCCTGGGCAAGCACCGCCGGCGTCACGCCATCCTTGGCGATCATGCCTGCCATGCGGTCGGCAGTCGGCTTGAAGACGAACATGCCGATGCAGAAGGTCGTCGCATAACCGGCAAGGCCGATCAGCACCCACAAATCGGAAAAGCCGACCCAGAAGCCGCACATGATGAGGCCGAAGAGCAATGTCAGCATCGACATCGGCGCGAAGAACCGGTTACCGAGCTCGCCAGTGGCGCGCATCGCCTGCAACATGCCTTCGACGTTTCCAGCGCGGTCGGCGCGTACCGCAAGCAGCATCAGGGTGAAGCCGCCGCCGACCCAGAGGATCGCCGAGACGATGTGCAGAAATTTAACGGCCGAGTACCAGTCCATTGTTCGCTCCTTGAGAAATTTTCATGATTGCCGGAGCGCAATTTTGCTCCGCCTCGTTGCGAGGAGCGGGCGTTTAGCGCGGCGCCTGTTTCGGAACGATGTCGCGCGGCGAGCGGATCTGTTTCGGTATGTCGGTCACGATCTGGAGGAACCGTGGCGCAAGCGCGTCGCCCCCACTTTCCAGCCGGTGGTGAGAGCGGCGGCTTAGCCGGCCATCTGTGCTGTTACGGCACAGATGCTGGGCGCTTGATCGAAAAATATGCCCTGCGTTAAGGCTTTGTTAAGCTTTACAGGCGTTTACTATGTCCATCCAGTGATCTGGATTCTTACCGAGTGGTTGGAGCCACTTTGTTTGACGCCTCCCTGTTAAACTCCTGAGAGCCGCCTTATCCGCGGCTCTTTTTTTGTTCGCCGGCATGGAGCCCCTTGGGCCAAATGCGGCCGTTAACCGTTTGTTAAACATGTGCTTGCCTTCGCCGGCAGCGAAGCGCATTTTCAAGCTTCAGTCGTTTAGGCTGCCGGATATGGCGGCCAAGAGCCGAATCGGCCGGCTGTCAGGCAAGTGCAGGGGCGCAGCGATGAACGAGCCTTCGAAGGCGAGCGCGAACACCATCAAGCTGGCGGAGCGCCGGGTTTTCTCCCAATCCTTCAAGCCGCTCTATCAGGAAGGCATGGGCTTGGTCGAGCAGGCGGCCGAATATCTCGACGGCAAGGGCCGCGCCGAGGCCAAGAAGCTGTCGAGGCTGGCGGCGACGCTTTATGCGGCCGAGTCGATGCGGCTGACCACCAGGCTGATGCAGGTCGCCTCGTGGCTGCTTTTGCAGCGGGCGGCGAATTCCGGCGAGATGACCCGCGATCAGGTGGCTTCCGAAAAATCCAAGGTGCGTCTCGACACCGCCTCCGCGCATGACGAGGCGCCCGGCTGGGCCGAGCTGCCGACGGATTTCGTCGACCTCGTCAACCGCTCGCTGCGCCTGCAGGCGCTGGTGCGCCGCATGGACGAGGAGATCTATGGCGGCCTCGCCGAGGTGCCTCAGTCGAGCCGTCGCCTCAATCCGGTCTCCGACCAGATCACGTTGCTCAACACGGCTTTCGCCCGCGGCTGAGAGACCGTTTGGAAACTCTACTCCAGCGGCCATCTGGCGGCGTTTTCTCCGCTTACCTGCAGCGCCGCGTCCTTTTGGACGCGCAAAGGACGCTGCAGCACTTTGATTGCGCATGATCCCCTCGGGATCACGCGTGGGCTCACGGACCAAATGTCCGCTGCGCTCCGGTTCTCGAAACCACCACCATATGACTCGCCGGAGCGACCTTTCGAAACGGTCTCAGAGGCTTTGTGGACATCACGAGCCCCGTTTCTGGTTTGTTCACATTTCGCTGGCATCGCTGCCCGCCGAAGGTAGACTTGGCGGATGGGGGAAGCGATTCGCATCATCGGCATCGATCCGGGGCTTAGGCGCACCGGCTGGGGCATCGTCGAAAGCCTTGGCAATTCGCTGCGCTTCGTCGCTTCCGGCACAGTACGGTCCGACGACAAGGCGGCGCTGGCGGTGCGTCTTTGCCAATTGCATGACGGGCTTGCCGAGATCCTGCATGCCACGATGCCGCACGAGGCGGCGGTGGAGCAGACCTTCGTCAACAAGGATGCCGCGGCGACGCTGAAACTCGGCCAGGCACGCGGCATCGCCATGCTGGTGCCGGCGCGCGCCGGCCTTGCCGTTGCCGAATATGCGCCCAACGCCGTCAAGAAGGCGGTGATCGGTGTCGGCCATGGCGACAAGAAGCAGATCCATATGATGGTCAAGGTGCTGATGCCGAAGGCGACTTTCGACACCGACGACGCCGCCGATGCGCTGGCCATCGCCATCTGTCACGCGCATCACAGGCAGAGCATCGCCTACAGGAGGGCGATGCCGGCCGAATAAGTTTGTTTTTGACTTGTTCTCCAGTGAACAATAAGTAATACCAACGAGGTATTACCATGCGCGTTACCACCAAGGGCCAAGTGACCATCCCGAAGGAAATACGGGATCATCTGGGTATCGGCCCGGGCTCGGAGGTGGAGTTCGTCCCCACCGAGGACGGTGCTCGTGTCATTGCGGTCGACGAAAACATGTCGAAGGAGGAAGCCTCGCGCAGATTCAGCCAGATGCTCGGCCGTATGGCTGGTACGCTGGATCTGGGGGGCATGACGGCGGACGAATATGTGGAATGGCTGAGGGGCCCGCGTGAAGACCTCGACATTGATTGACACAAACGTCCTGATCGACGTTTGGGGTCCTGCCGGACGGGAGACGAAATGGTCGGCATCAGCAATTACCGCATGCCGGCGCGACGGCGCACTCGTAATCAATGCAATCGTCTGGTCCGAACTCGCGCCGTTGATCGCGACCGAACAGGCCCTTCGCCAAGCAGTCGACATGCTCAAGATGGATCGCGAATTCCTGCCGTGGGAAGCGGCCTTCCTTGCTGGTGTCACGCACTCCCGCTATCGCCGCGCCGGCGGCCTCCGCGAACGAACGCTGCCGGATTTCTTTATTGGAGCCCATGCGGTTGTCGCTGGGCATCGCCTGCTGACGCGCGATGCCGCGCGCTATCGCAGCTATTTCCCGGACCTCGATATCATCTCTCCGGAAACCCACCCGGCATGATCGGCAAGCTCAAATGATCGGCAAGCTAAAAGGCACGCTGGACGAGATCGACGAGGATTTCTGCATCGTCGATGTGCATGGCGTCGGCTATGTCGCCTATTGCTCGGCGCGCACGCTTGCCGCATTGCCGCCGCCCGGCGAGGCGGTGATATTGTTCATCGAGACCTATGTGCGCGAGGATATGCTGCGGCTCTATGGGTTCCAGTCGGTGCTGGAGCGCGAATGGTTCCGGTTGTTGATGAACAATGTGCAGGGCGTCGGCGCCAAGGTGGCGCTGGCAATCCTGTCGACGCTGGCGCCGGCCGATCTCGCCAATGCGATTGCGTTGCGCGATATCGCCATGGTCAGCCGCGCGCCGGGCGTCGGCAAGAAGGTGGCGGAGCGCATCGTCACCGAATTGAAGAACAAGGCGCCTGCCTATGCGGGCACTGCCTCCGGCACCATCGGCCTGAAGCAGGAGCTCGGCGAGGGCGTCGCCTCGGCGCCGATCACCGACGCCGTCTCGGCGCTGGTCAATCTCGGCTATTCGCGCGACACCGCCGCCAATGCGGTGGCGGCGGCGCTGAAGACGGCAGGCGAGGAGGCGGACGCCTCGAAGCTGATCCGCTTCGGCCTGAAGGAGCTGGCACGGTGAGACGTTGCCCGACAAATAAATTCCGACTAGGAACAAGAGCATGGTCGGATATGCAAGCTTGACCTCCAGGGGGCAGCTTACGATTCCAAAGAAAGTCCGGAACGAGTTGTCGCTCAAGTCAGGCGATACTGTTGCGTGGACGGTCGTGGATGGTCTCCTGATAGGAACGCCGCGCAATCTCGAATTTGCTGACCTCGCTGGATTTCTAGGCGATCCACCTGACGGGCCTGCTGCGCTGGAACAGATCGACGCGGTGGTAAGAGATGCAGTGGGCCGCCATGTTGTTGGCGAGGAGCACGGCGACGAACGAGAGGGTGCCGGGTGACGTTAATCCGTATCGATACAAACTTTTTCTTTCGGGCGGTATGCGCATGAGCCTTTCGCCACGCCTCATTGCTCCCGACAGACGCGGCGAGGACGCCGAGCAGACCTTGCGGCCGCAGACGCTTGGCGACTTCGTCGGCCAGGCGGCGGTGCGGGCCAATCTCAAAGTGTTCATCGAGGCCGCCAAGGGGCGCAGCGAAGCGCTCGACCATGTGCTGTTCGTCGGCCCGCCCGGCCTCGGCAAGACGACGCTGGCGCAAATCATGGCGCGCGAGCTCGGCGTGAATTTCCGCTCGACCTCGGGTCCGGTCATCGCCAAGGCCGGCGATCTCGCGGCGCTGCTCACCAACCTCGAAGACCGCGACGTGCTATTCATCGACGAGATCCACCGGCTCAACCCGGCGGTCGAGGAAATCCTCTATCCGGCGATGGAGGATTTCCAGCTCGACCTGATCATCGGCGAGGGGCCGGCGGCGCGCTCGGTCAAGATCGACCTGGCCCGCTTCACCCTCGTCGCCGCCACCACCCGGCTCGGCCTGTTGACCAACCCGCTGCGCGACCGCTTCGGCATCCCGGTCAGGCTCAATTTCTATTCCGTCGAGGAACTCGAGCAGATCGTGCGGCGCGGCGCCCGCATCCTTGCCATGCCGCTCGGTGACGACGGTGCTTTGGAGATCGCCCGGCGGGCGCGCGGCACGCCGCGCATCGCGGGCCGGCTGTTGCGCCGGGTGCGCGACTTCGCCAGCGTTGCCGGCGACGGCCATGTCGACCGCAGGATCGCCGACGAGGCGCTGACGCGGCTGGAGGTCGACGGGCTCGGCCTCGACGCGCTCGACCGCCGCTATTTGTCGATGATCGCCCGGAATTTCGGCGGCGGGCCAGTCGGCATTGAAACCATCGCCGCTGGGCTTTCCGAGCCGCGCGATGCCATCGAGGACATCATCGAACCCTTTCTGATCCAGCAAGGCTTTATCATGCGCACGCCGCGCGGCCGCGTGCTGGCGGCCAATGCCTGGCGGCATCTCGGCCTCGACGCGCCGAAGGACCTGGCGCAGCAGCAGATCAGCCTGTTCCAAGAAGAGCCGTAAGTTCCGCTGCTTATGGCTTCGGTGCTGGCAGTTCCCGGCCCCGCCCTCCAGGTCTTGATCATCGCCGGTCTATGCGCAAAACAGGTGTTGCTTAAAACAGGGCCCGTCGGGCCAAAAGGACAGCAATGGACGATCACCGTGAATCGGCATTGTCCGCCGGGCTTTCCGGCGCGCTGACGGAATTCGGCCATCGATTGATGGCGCGGGTCTATTATGCAGACACCGATTTTTCCGGCGTCGTCTACCACGCGCGCTATCTCGAATTCTTCGAGCGCGGCCGTTCCGACTATCTGCGGCTGGCGGGCGTCCACCACACCGAGCTTGCCGATGGCAAGCATGGCGAGAAAATAGTCTGGGTAGTGCGGCGCATGGAGATCGACTTCCGCGGCTCGGCCCGTATGGACGACATCCTGACCATCGATACGCGCACCGAAGACATTTCCGGCGCCCGCATCGTCATGGCGCAGCAGTTGAAGCGCGGCAGCGAAGTGCTGGTCGAGGCGCGGGTCGAAGCGGCGATCGTCGGCGACAACGGACGGCCGCGGCGCTTTCCCAAGGACTGGATCGCAGCCTTCATGCCCAGAACGCGCAAATAAGGGTTCAGAGGCGGACGATCCCGGAGCTCTCGGTTAGGGGGCCAGGACCGCCGGCGGCTCGTCGGGGCGCGGCAATGCGCCGCGCTGTACGTCCTAACCCATCCTTAACCATAACGGTCCATGAAGGGATTGGTTAAGATTGGGAGAATCCAAGCGCCTTCCTTTCACCAATATTTGCCCCGAAAAGGCCGCCAATGGTGCATTTGGGGTTATTCCGCAAGCTTCACGCGAACGGACCACAAGGGATGCCCATGGGCCAGCCGCCAGCCACGCCCGGAAAATCTTTAAGGACGTAACATGGAAAACATCGCTCTCGCCGAACCGGGCGCGCATTTATCGATTTGGGCCTTGTTCATGCAGGCCGGTTGGGTGGTCAAGCTGGTCATGATCGGGCTGCTCTGCGCCTCGATCTGGACCTGGGCGATCATCGTCGACAAGCTCGTCGCCTATGCACGCATGCGGCTGGCGCTCAATCGCTTCGAACAGGTGTTCTGGTCGGGACAGTCGCTGGAAGAGCTTTACCGCACGCTCGCCGACCGCAAGACGACCGGAATGAGCGCGATCTTCGTCGCCGCCATGCGCGAATGGAAGAAGAGCTTCGAGAAGGGCGCGAAATCGCCGCTCGGCCTGCAGACCCGCATCGACAAGGCTATGGATCTGGCGCTGACCCGCGAGATGGAAAAGCTCGAAGGGCGGCTCGGCTTTCTCGCCACCACCGGCTCGGCGGCGCCCTTCATCGGCCTGTTCGGCACGGTTATCGGCATCATGACCTCGTTCCAGGCGATCGCCGCCTCGAAGAACACCAGCCTGTCGGTGGTCGCGCCCGGCATCGCCGAGGCGCTGTTGGCGACGGCCATCGGCCTGCTCGCCGCCATCCCTGCCGTCATCGCTTACAACAAGCTGTCGTCCGACGCGAGCAAGATCGCGGTGCGCATGGAGGGGTTCGCGGATGAGTTCTCCGCCATACTCTCGCGCCAAATCGATGAAAAAGTCGCGCAGAAGGCCTGAGGAACGATCATGGGAATGTCCGTAAGCGCAGGTGGCGGAGGACGCGGCGGGCGCGGCCACAGGCGGCGCGGCCGCCATCACGCCTTGATATCGGAGATCAACGTCACGCCGATGGTCGACGTGATGCTGGTGCTGCTGATCATCTTCATGGTCGCGGCGCCGCTGCTGACGGTCGGCGTTCCGGTCGATCTGCCGGACACGCAGGCCAAGGCGATGAACGTCGACACGCAGCCGATCTTCGTCACGATCAATGCCGCTGGCGAGATACATCTCCAGGAAACAGAAATCCCGCTCGATGAGATCGTTGCCAAGCTACAGGCAATAGCGAAGACCGGCTACGACGAACGCATCTTCATTCGCGGCGACAAGACTGCGGATTATGGCTCCGTCATGAAGGTGATGGGCCGGATCCAGGCTGCCGGTTACCACAATTTGGGGCTCGTCAACGTGCAGGAACAGGATCAATAGACGCGAAATGAGGACCGGCCTCACCACATCGGTGATCTTGCATACGGTGGCGCTGGCCTTCGGCCTGTTCACGTTGTCCTCGCCGCCCGCGATGCCCGCGTCTGATGCGGAATCGGTGTCGGTCGAGATCGTGCCGATGGAAGCGACGGCGCAGATCCTGCAAGGCGACAAGAAGGCTGTAATGCACGACAAGCCGGCCCCGCTGCCGACGCAGCGTCCCGACATCGTTCCCGATGCCCAGAAAATCGGCGATAACAGCGTCGACACCGACAAGCCGCCGACACCTGAGCCCAAGCCCCAGCCAGTCGATATGACGGCGGCTCCGCCACCCGCGCCGACGCCAGTCGAAAAGCCCAAGCCTGAGGACGTGCCGAAGCCGAAGGAGCAGCCGAAGCCTATTCCCGCTACGGAGGTAGCGCCGGTGCCGCAGCCGAAGGAGGAGGTCAAGCCCGAACCGGTCAAGCAGACCGAGCCCAAGCCGACGCCGGCCAAGGAGCCGACGCCCACGCCGCCGCAGGACAAGACTGCCGCGATCGATCCGCAGCCCGAGGTCAAGCCGGATGCCGTCGCCGAGGCGATTGCCAAGCAACCGCCAACCGAGGAGGCGCAGCTTCCGGACTCGGCGCCAGCACCCGAGGCTCGGCCGAAGCCGCAGCCGGCCCAGGCCGAAAGCGCCAAGGCGCCCGAGCGCAAGGATGCCGACAAGCCGGTCAAGGAAGCCTCGTCCAGGCCGAAATCTGAAGACAAGCAGTTCAACGCCGACGAGATTTCGGCTCTGCTCGACAAGCGGAAGCCGTCCGGCGGCGGCGCCAAGCGCTCGACCCAGCAAGCATCGCTCGGCGGCGACAAGGATCAGGGCCAGAAGCTTTCGAAATCGGAGCAGGGGGCATTGGAGGCCCAGCTTAGTAATTGCTGGACCCTGCCGGTAGGGCTCGAGGGTTCGGAGAATTTCGTGGCTGTGATCCAGTTCAACCTAGACGCCTCCGGCAAGCTGGATGGCCGGCCTACTGTCGAAAAATCGAGCGGAAACCGCCCGTTTGACGAAAGTGCAGTGCGCGCGGTTCAGAAATGCGACATGGCCGGCCTGCAGGTTCCGGCGGGCAAGCAAGACATCTGGTCCGACGTTCGGGTCACTTTCGACCCCAGGGAGATGCTCGGCCTTTAGGCCCGGCTCCCACAGAATCAGCGAAGAGAAGCGAGAAGACATGAAATCCATCCTCAAGCCGCTCCTGATGATTGTAGCGATGGCGCTGGGCATGACTGCCGCCGCCACCTTGCCGGCGCGGGCGCTCGTTGAGCTCAACGTCAACAAGGGTAATGTCGAGCCGTTGCCGATCGCCATCACCGATTTCCAGGGTGGCGATGCACTCGGCGCCGAGATTTCCGGCATCGTCAGTGCCGACCTGAAACGCTCAGGCCTGTTCGCGCCGATCGACAAAAGCGCTTTCATCGAAAAGATCTCGAACCCGGATGCCACGCCGCGCTTCGAGGACTGGAAGGTGATCAATGCGCAGGCGCTGGTCACCGGCAGTGTCGGCAAGGAGGCTGACGGCCGTGTCCGCGCCCAGTACCGGCTGTGGGACACCTTTGCCGGCCAGCAGATGTCGGGCGAACAGTTCTTCGCCAACGACGCCAATACCAGGCGCGTCGCCCATATCATCGCCGACGCGATCTATGAGCGGCTGACCGGCGAGAAAGGCTATTTCGACACGCGCGTCGTCTTCATCGACGAGTCCGGCGCCAAGAATGCGCGCAAGAAACGGCTTGCCATCATGGACCAGGACGGCGCCAACGTCCGCTATCTCTCGAACGGCAAATCGATCGTGCTGACGCCGCGCTTCTCGCCGAACCGGCAGGAAATCACCTACATGTCCTATGAGAGCGGTCAGCCGCGGGTGTACCTTTTGCAGATCGAGACGGGGCAGCGCGAACTGGTCGGCAATTTCCCCGGCATGACGTTTGCGCCGCGCTTTTCGCCGGACGGCCAGAAGGTAATCATGAGTCTTCTGCGCGATGACGGCAATTCCAACATCTTCGCCATGGATCTGAGAAGCCGCTCGACGACCAGGCTCACCAACTCGACCGCCATCGATACCTCACCGTCCTATTCGCCCGACGGCAGCAAGGTGGTGTTCACCTCGGATCGCGGCGGCCGCGCGCAGATCTATGTGATGGGCGCCGACGGCTCGGGCCAGACCCGCATCTCCTTCGGCGACGGCGTCTATTCGACGCCGGTGTGGTCGCCGCGGGGCGACCTCATCGCCTTCACCAAGCAGACCGGCGGCGAATTCCAGATCGGCGTCATGCGCACCGACGGTTCGGGTGAGCGCATCCTGTCCACCGGCTTTCAGCAGGAAGGGCCGACCTGGGCGCCCAACGGCCGGGTGCTGATGTTCTTCCGCGATTCCAATGGTGGACCAAAACTTGTTTCGGTCGATCTCACCGGCCGCAACGAACAATCTATCCCGACGGCGAACTTCGCCTCGGATCCGGCTTGGTCGCCGTTGCTCGAATAGTCCCGGGCAAGGATCTCACTCGAATGTCCTTTGCTCCAAGTTGCAGGCCGGCAACGGTGGCCGAAAAGCGCCGTTTCCGGCCTGTTTTCCACGTGTTGGTCGCGTTTTGGCCGCATTTCGGCCTACGGTCCGCGCTCATTGTGTAGCCTTGGATGACCCCTCGGGGCGCTCCTGCAACAAAGGCTGCGGACGGCAGCCGAAACCAAATTTTAACCGTGTTTCTTGAGCGCCGGTTAACCCAAACGTGGTTACTGGACGATCAATGAAATCACTCGAATTGCGAAGGAGAGGCGGCATGGGCCGTATCGCAGCACTTACCACAAACCCGGTCATGATCGCGCTGGTCGCGATGCTCGCGATCACCGGTTGCGCCTCGAAGAAGACGCCGAACAGCGCCGCCGATCTCGGCCTCAACGGCGCCGGCGCGGCAACGCCCGGGTCGGCCCAGGACTTTACCGTCAACATCGGCGACCGCATCTTCTTCGATACCGATTCGTCCTCGATCCGCGCCGATGCGCAGACGACGCTGTCGCGCCAGGCGCAGTGGCTGAACCAGTACAAGCAGTATGCCATCGTCATCGAAGGCCATGCCGACGAGCGCGGCACACGCGAATACAATCTGGCGCTCGGCGCCCGCCGTGCTGCCGCCACGCGCGACTTCCTGGTCGCCAAGGGCGTTTCGGCGCAGCGCCTGAAGACCATTTCCTACGGCAAGGAGCGTCCGGTCGCGGTTTGCGACGACATCTCCTGCTGGTCGCAGAACCGCCGCGCCGTCACCACGCTGGGCGGCGCCGGCTCCTGATCGGCATAAATGCAACACTTGGTGCGAAAGGCGGCCAAAGGGCCGCCTTTTTCATATCTGCCCGCTCCAAACAAAATTTGGCCGAAGTCTCACGTCCTGTTAAGAGCCGAGAGCGTCTGGCTAGTCCCAGTTGGCTGGTCTACTTCGAGTGAGAGGCGCGCAACAACGGTTTCACGGCGAGAGGCACATGCATTTCAGATCGGTCTTGAGCGGCACGCTTGCGCTGCTGCTCGTATCAAGTATCGCGGCACTTGCTGACGGGGCAAGCAGCACCGAGCAGTCATCGGTAAGCGGCTTTTCCTTCCATCTGCCGACGATCAAACTGCCCGGCATTTTCGGTGAAAAGAAAAAGCCGGATCAGGTTCAACTCGCGCAACAGGATGGCACCGGCACTCCGGCGCTGGAGGAACAGCTCCGGCAGATGAACGGCAAGATCGAGGAACTCAACTTCCAGGTCCTGCAGATGCAGGAGCAGATCCGCAAGCAGCAGGAAGACAACGAATTCCGCTTCCAGCAGTTGGAAGGCGGTCCGCAAGGCGCGCAGCAGCCGGCCGAGCAGAAGAAGTCCGAGGCGGCGCCCAACAGCGACAACCCCAACGGCGACAGTAACGTGGCGGAGGCGCCGGCAACGCAGGCTCCGGCCGCTGCCGACACGCCGCCAGCCGGCGACAAGAGCGTCGAGGACGTCATCGTCGAATCGCCCAACGGCGATCCCGGCAAGCTGATCCCCGGCGCGCCGCCCAAGACGTTCGGCACCATCACCGTCGACAAAAACGGCAATGTCATCGAAGCCGACGGCAATGCGCAGGCGAACGCGCCGGAGCAGAATACGGCCCCAGCCAACGGCGCCAACGCAGCCGGCAACAAGGCCGGCAAATCCGACGATACGGTGGTCGCGGCACTCCCCTCGACCAACGACCCGGAGGAGCTTTACCGCAACTCTTACCAGTTCATCCTGTCGGGCGACTACAGCACCGCCGAACAGGGCTTCCGCGACCATATCGCTCGGTTTCCCCGGGACGCCAAAGCGGCGGACGCGCATTACTGGCTCGGTGAATCGCTGCTCGGCCAGCAGAAATACCGCGATGCGGCCGAGACTTTCCTCGCAGCCAGCAAGGACTATCCCAAGGCCAAGAAAGCGCCAGACATGCTGCTGAAGCTCGGCGTTTCACTGGTCGGGCTGAAGCAGCGCGACGTGGCCTGTGCCACCTTCAGCGAGATCGGCAAGCGCTACCCCGATATTTCCGGCGCGCTCAAGGAGCGGGTCAAGCAGGAAAGGGCACTCGCGGCGTGCTAGTTTTTCTGTTGCACGTCGTTGCCCCAAAACCGGGCCCACTTTTGGGCGACATGCATGACGCTCGACACCGAGCCTGATCTTTCGGATTTTTCGCGGATCGACTTTTCCAACGGCGCTGTTGTGGCCGTGTCCGGCGGCAGCGACTCGACCGCCCTTCTCCTCCTCCTCAAAGCCCATCTCGACCGTACCGCACCGGCAACGAAATTGCTGGCGGTGACGATCGATCACCAATTGCGGCCGCAAGCGGCAGCGGAAGCGCAAGCCGTGGCCAGGCTGTGCGCGGCGCGCGGCATTGCCCATCGCATCGTCGTCTGGTCGGGGCACAAACCAGCGACCGGCCTGCCCGCCGCCGCGCGCGAAGCCCGATACCGGCTGCTCGCCGAGGCCGCCGAAGCGGCAGGCGTCGGGCTGATCCTGACCGGCCACACCGCCGACGACCAGGCCGAGACCGTGCTGATGCGGCAAGCGCGTGACGAGGTGCCAAGTGAGGAGAGGCCGCGGGGCCTTGCCGGCATGGCGCCGGCAACCCTCTACGACTGGCGGTACTGGATCGTGCGGCCGCTGCTCGGCGTGCGGCGTGCGGCGCTGCGCGAATTCCTCCGGCGCGAACAGGTCGCTTGGGTCGAGGACCCGACCAATGCCGACACTGCTTTCGAGCGCCCGCGCGTCCGCGCAGCACTTGTTGAAGGCGACGATGCGCTTCGCATGGCTGAAACGATGGCGCAGGCCAGAAAGGCGGCGGTCGAGCGTGAGCAGTTAGGACAGCGCGCGGCCATGCTGATCCGCGGCTTGGCCTCGAGGCCAGCCGCCGGCCTCGTCCGCCTCAACCGGGATTTTGCGACGGGCGCCGACAGCCGGGCGGCTATTTATGCGCTGCGCATCCTGCTGGCGGCGACCGGCGGTACCGCCTTCCTTCCCGACCAGGCCCGCAGCGAAGCCCTTTTCGGCCGGCTCCGGGCCGGGCCGCTTTGTGCCACATTGTCGCGGAGCGTGGTCGATGCCCGGCGTACCGGCATCTTTCTGCATCGTGAGTTGCGCGATCTGCCGCCCGCTGTTGCGGTTTCCGACAATGGCCTTTGGGACGGCCGCAGACGGATCACATTGAGCGACAGTTCAGGTGCATTGTTGATCGCGCCGCTGTTGGTTGCCCCGCTCGGGGTGGCTCTTGCCGCAAAGCGGGCAATTGCCGGGCATGGCACGCCGGCAAGCCTTGTGCGTGCCGCCTTGGCCGCCGAACCAGCGCTATGGCGGGATGGCGAATGCCTTGGTCTGCCTGGGCAAGGCCCGGGTTTGCCTGAGGAAAGCCCGATGCCGGCGGCGGTCGCCGCATATCCGGCAGTCGCGCCCTTCGCCCGTTTCCTGCCGTCCTTCGATCTGGCGCCGGCCGATGCCGTCGCCGCGTTGCTTGGCGCGGCGCCGGTTCCAGCCGCGCCATTCGGCGGCCACAGTGCCGGCCTACCACGGGCGAAAGCTTAACCGAGACCTGCTGTTATGCTTGGCAAGGGGAGACGCTCTCCCTATGTTAGGGCCAAGTTTCCTCTCACGACGTGCGTCCGCCCAGCGGGCGCCAACGGGACAATTGATGAATCCAAATTATCGCAACCTCGCGCTCTGGGCGATCATAGCGGTCCTGCTCATCGCTCTCTTCAATCTTTTCCAAACGCCGCAGACGCGTGGAGCCTCGAGCGATGTCCCCTATTCGCAGTTCCTACAGGAGGTCGCGGCGGGACGGATCAAGTCGGTGACCATCGCCGGCGCCCGTATCTCCGGCAACTACACGGACAGCTCCAACGGCTTCCAGACCTATTCGCCTGGGGACCCGTCGCTGGTTTCGCGGTTGCAGGACAAGAACGTCACCATTAATGCGCGTCCTGAATCCGACGGCTCCAATTCGCTGTTTGGCACCCTGATATCCTGGCTGCCGATGATCCTCATCCTCGGCGTCTGGATATTCTTCATGCGCCAGATGCAGTCCGGTTCCGGCCGCGCCATGGGCTTCGGCAAGTCGAAGGCCAAGCTTTTGACCGAAGCGCATGGCCGCGTCACCTTCCAGGACGTCGCCGGCGTCGACGAAGCCAAGGAAGATCTGGAAGAGATCGTCGAGTTCCTGCGCGACCCGCAGAAATTCCAGCGGCTCGGCGGCAAGATCCCGCGCGGCGTGCTGCTCGTCGGTCCTCCCGGAACCGGCAAGACGCTGCTCGCCCGCTCGGTCGCCGGTGAAGCCAACGTGCCGTTCTTCACCATTTCGGGCTCGGACTTCGTCGAGATGTTCGTCGGCGTCGGCGCAAGCCGCGTCCGCGACATGTTCGACCAGGCCAAGAAGAACGCCCCTTGCATCATCTTCATCGACGAAATCGATGCCGTCGGCCGCCATCGCGGTGCCGGCCTCGGCGGCGGCAATGACGAGCGCGAGCAGACGCTGAACCAGCTGCTGGTCGAGATGGATGGCTTCGAATCCAACGAAAGCATCATCCTGATCGCCGCCACCAACCGGCCCGACGTGCTCGATCCGGCGCTGCTCAGGCCGGGCCGCTTCGATCGCCAGGTGGTGGTGCCGAATCCCGACATCGTCGGCCGCGAGAAGATCCTGAAGGTGCATGTGCGCAACGTGCCGCTGGCGCCCAATGTCGACCTCAAGGTGATCGCGCGCGGCACGCCGGGCTTTTCCGGCGCCGACCTGATGAACCTGGTCAACGAGTCCGCCCTGATGGCGGCGCGGCGCAACAAGCGCCTCGTCACCATGGCCGAATTCGAGGACGCCAAGGACAAGATCATGATGGGCGCCGAGCGCCGCTCGTCGGCGATGACGCAGGCTGAGAAGGAGCTGACAGCCTATCACGAGGCCGGCCACGCCATCCTGGCGCTCAATGTGCCGTCGGCCGATCCGCTGCACAAGGCGACCATCATCCCGCGCGGCCGGGCACTCGGCATGGTCATGCAGCTGCCGGAAGGCGACCGCTATTCGATGAGCTACAAATACATGATCTCGCGTCTCGCCATCATGATGGGCGGTCGTGTCGCCGAGGAGTTCAAGTTCGGCAAGGAGAACATCACCTCCGGCGCCTCCTCAGATATCGAGCAGGCGACCAAACTGGCGCGCGCCATGGTGACGCGCTGGGGCTTCTCCGACAAGCTCGGCCATGTCGCCTATGGCGACAACCAGGAGGAGGTGTTCCTCGGCCATTCGGTGGCGCGCACGCAGAATATCTCGGAAGAGACGGCGCAGATCATCGACGCCGAAGTGCGCCGGCTGATCGACGAGGCCTATTCGACGGCAAGGTCCATCCTGACCAAGAAGAAGAAGGAATGGATCGCGCTGGCGCAAGGCCTGCTCGAATACGAGACGCTGTCCGGCGAGGAGATCAAGCAGCTGATCGCCGGCAATAAGCCCGCACGCGACCTCGGCGACGACACGCCGCCGAGCCGCGGCTCGGCCGTGCCGAAGTCCGGCCGCCGCAAGAAAGGCCCCGAGCCCGAAGGCGGCATGGAACCCCAGCCGTCAAGCTAGGCTCCGGCCCAGGAGAGATCGACTTCGAAACGCCGCGGCTCTGACCGCGGCGTTTTCTTTGGGGAATGCGACCCTTCCTGCATCGCTGGAAATTGGTGAAAGTGACGGTGACGGCCAATCTCCCCCCTCGTGGGGGAGATGTCCGGCAGGACAGAGAGGGGCGCGGGGGAACGCGGCCTTCTATCGTCCTCGTTGACGACTTCGAGAAGATCGACAAGGCGCGGCGGTGAAGGAAATTCGCAGTTTTTTGCCGACGGCGCCACATTTTGTTCTTGCTTTGTGCCGGCAGCTATGCTACTAATTTGCGTATGGTGCCAATTGGCGCCAACGACCCGCCCGCCGAGGCGGGTTTTTTGTTTCAGGCTCCTTCGACCAAACGTGGCGCGTGCTGCCGACCATCGATATCGGCGGGACAGCGCCCCCCTTGTAACTTATTCCTTGCCGACTCTGCTATGAAAGCAGGTGCGGTGGCGGACGGGAGACCGACCCCTCTTTGGGCCTTTG
>NZ_JAMYMF010000041.1:0-57232 GCF_040318415.1 Mesorhizobium sp. M1163
GCTAAACACGGGGGCTGCGCGGCGGACACGCCGACGTCACAGCTACTGCCACGCCATTTTTGCAGAACTTGACGCACACAACTCGTTGCCGCTGTGGCGCTTAGGGTTGGTTACGGGCCGCGCTCACCTGGCAAGCCCAACCCCCCGCATCCCCCCGCCTGGTGCAAAGTGTTTGATCGGTCCCGCCGTTCTGGCAGTGCGGCGGGACTTTTTTGCGGTCCAGGTGGAGCATCGGCGCGCGGGGGAAAGCGCGGTGCACGCAGCACCCTTTTCTCATCAAACGTACGTCGGTGGCGCGCTGAAGGGTCTCAACGTCGGTCTGCCGCCGGAGCTCAACTAGCTGGACTATTGCTCGACCGGAAGCGGCTCGTGCTGCGGCTCAGCGTGGTGGAAGACCTGTCCAAGATCGCGCGCGTCGAACGTTTGGCCGCAGACTGGGCAGTAGACCAAGTGCTTCGACTCGTCCTCTACCGACCCGTCATGCGGCCTGCCCTCATAGCCTGTCGCGATGTTGTCGGTTCTAATCCGGGGCAACGACAAGTGCCTTTCGTCGTTTTGGCGGCCGATATTTCTGCATTAGCCGGACCTTGTCACGGTCGACCGTGATCAGCGGCCCGAGGTCGATTGTAACGATGCCCTCGTCGATGCGAGTGACCTCGCCTTTCAGGTCGATTTGCTGGCCTCGGTTCACCTTGGTGTGGTCGATGATGGAATGTGGGAAGTCGTAACCTGGGATAGAGACGCTTACGCGGTCCTCTGTTATCCGCCTTCGAACCGTGGCAGTAATCGCCACCTGGTCACCAATGCCTATTCCCCGAGCCATGCCATGGATTCTGGTGCGGGCAGCGTCTTCTTCAAGAGGCTTCTAATATACGCCCGCCATCTTAAGGCTGACCTACGACCAGAGTTACAAAAGTTGAACTTCATCGGGGAACACTCCTTCTGTCTGCCTGTTCAATTTGCCAGGCGCATTCAGACAGGAGAAAGAAAATGAAACGCATCCTTTTGGCTTCGGCCGTGCTGGCGGTATCGGCTGGGCTTTCCTTTGCCCAGACGACGAGCGGAACTTCGAGCGGAACCTCGACGAGCGGAACCTCGACCACGACAACCATGCCCAGTACGACGGATCAGGGCACCGGCACGACGGGCAGCGGGACCAACATGTCCGGCGATCAGGGCACCGACACGACCACCACCAGCGGCACCACAAATCAGAACTCGGCCAGAGACTGCGCGCCCGGCCAGCAGACTGGCAGCGCTCAGCAGGCGGCGCTAGACCGACGAAGGTTGCTGATTGGCACATCGGCTCGGGTTGGAATCACCAGTGTGTGGCTGGCTGGTCTCCCCCGACCACCGGCTAAGATAAACTCGGCTGGCGAGCAAGTTGCCGCCAGCCGAGCATCAGTCCAGGAACGTTTGCGCTTGCTTGTGCTTTCAGTGGGGCACGCCTAGCTTCTGTTTGCTTTCGGTCAGATAGCGTCGCTGGCGTCTTCGGACTACCGGTGAAGCAAGTCCGATGTGCGCCTATCGCGACCCCGCTTCACCTGCCGTCCAGCCGTTCGCGCATTCGCGATCGTCGCTCTCGGCAACAGGCGGCGCGCGCGGCCAGGACGTGTCGCATGTGCGCGCTGTCGAAGGAGGCGCCCAGCAACATTGCGCGTGAAGGCAACGCGGGCATCCGATCGATCGTTAACCTTTCTCTGCAATGAGCGCCTTGTCGCCGGCGATGGGCCTCCGGCTCTTACGCATTATGGAGATCACATGTTGGTCCCGGCACCCGATGCCGGGAGCAGGTCTGCTTCGGAAGCGTCGTGACAGAACTGGGCGACATGGTTGCGGTGGAGTAGGCGCCGTCGCCCTGGATGAACAACAACTGTCGCATGCGGTGCATACGTTGTCGAAGCTTTCGGTCGGCCGCGGCCGCATCGACGACGACCACAACGGCATCAAGTCGTTGCTGAAAACAAGGTATCGTCAAGACATAGCGTGCCGGCGAAGATCCGCCCTCGCGACAGGGATTCGTCAGGCCGATCGGTCGGCAACGCGACCGGCCAGATGAGCGAGAGCTTACCCTCGGTGCTGGTCTCGACCCGGCTCGCATAGAGGCGGTGAAGGGACATCTCCAAACGCTCGTCGACGGTCGTCGATCACTGCCGACTACGAGTCGAGGTCGTATGGCTCGTGGCCTAGCTCCTTGTGATGAAGCGCCTCTGCCATACACCTGATGTCGAACGCTTGGCCGCACGCCGGGCAGAGGACGAAATACTCCTCCTCCCGAAGTGGCGATGCATCGTGGTCTTGGGGGATGACGATGTCATTGTATTCGTCGGGCATTGGGTCCTCCGGCGACGCCGCCCGCCATGCTGGAACGCCTGCCGGCAGGATTTGTTTCAAAGTTACTGCGCTTAAGAAGAGGGCCGGAACGGGTGAAGCACAATGTCGGTAAGCGCAAGGCGACGGCGCCCGAAACTCATCACGTGAGCTGAACGACTGCTTTTGCCAATTCGATGCTCGAAACCTGCCGATCTGCTTAGGCCGGTTCCGGACATTCGTGACCGGCCTCATAAGTCATAAGAAGCGCCCACCACCTACGGGACTCAAGCCGACATTCCCCGAGCCTTTCGCCAGGCACGGACTCTTTGCCAACCGCACATTTGAAGCCTATGCTTCCCACATCGGCCGCCAGCGCGTCGGACGCAGCCGACAGTAAGAGGTACGTGCTCTTGCCCGCATGGGAGAGAGAGCCATGCCCCAATCCCTTCTTCGCAACCATGTATTGAAAACCCTCTCCTCGGAGGATTTCGCGCTTTTGAGGGCGTCACTGCATCACGTCGAACTCAACATCAAAGACCAGCTGGAAGTCTCTTATCAGCCGATCGAGCGTGTGTATTTTCCAGAGATGGGCATCGCGTCGGTGGTCGCTACGATGACCGGAGGGCGCAAAAGCGAGGTCGGCATCGTCGGCCACGACGGCATGACAGGAGTTGCCGTTATTCTCGGCCAGGAGAAGTCGCCCAATGAAACCTATATCCAAGTCGCAGGTAATGGCTGGATCCTCCCGGTTGAAGCTCTTCGCTCTGCGATTGCGGAGAGCCAATCCCTTCGCGAGTCACTGCTTCGCTATGCCCACGCGTTCCTCATCCAGTCGTCCCGGACGGCACTGGTCAACGGCCACTCCAAAATCGAGGAGCGCTTGGCCCGCTGGTTGCTGATGGTCCAAGACCGCGTCGAAGGAAATAAGATCTACCTGACGCATGAATTCCTGGCGACAATGCTTGGTGCCCAGCGCCCCGGCGTTACCACGGCCCTCCAAATGCTTGAATATCGGGGGCTGGTTCACGCCAAGCGCGGCGAGATCACGATTATCGACCGCGTTGGAATGATACGACTCACGCATGGTGCTTACGGGGAGGAGGAGCAAAGTCACTTCGGCCTAGCCTCCGCCCAAGTGTCCTAAATCAGACAAACCCTTGCAAGCTACCGAATTCGTGCCGTAAATCGTGTGGGTCAGGGTTCAGGGAGGAATTCTCGATGACCACCACTTTTGACACAGTCACGGTTGAAAGAGCCGCCGAAGCCTATGTTCTCTCCAGAGGCAAGGCCCACTTCCTTTCGATAGCACAGGCAATCCGCGCCATCCGAACACTCATGCCCGCATGCAGGGCCACCGACCGCGAGCTGGAGGAGCTCTTGGCGGCAGCATCCATTATTCACGGTGTGCCAGTCGCGTTCGACTTAAAAACAGCCGTGGCCGCAGAACCACGGCTCCATTCATAGGGCCGGTGATGCCTGCGCTCGCGCAGACGCCTACCTTATCGGACGTTCGCCAAGCGATTGTCCGCCACCTGATCGACAACATCGGCAGCCCGAGCATTTCGATATCCGAGGTTAGCCACACCGTGAGGAGAATGCTTCCTTTTGCGAACTCACGGACTGGCAACTTGGCGATCTCATTGCGCGAAGCGCGATCGATGCGGGATTCGCGATTGAATCCGACGGGGTGGGTCCCGAAAACGCATGTCGAGGCTCAATAGCGGAACAGCCGCTTTAGCCATGTGGCTCCCAATCACGGACGGTCAGGTTGTGGCCCACGTACAGCCGCCAGGCGGCAACGCGCCTGATATCGCACTTCGAGATCAACTCGGCCGCTTCCTGTTAGCCGGAGTTGCAAGCGGCCCCGCCAACAATCGTGGTTGCGCCTTTAGGGCATCGTGGTTCAGACCGCTGGCGGATTAGAACTCTGTTGGCTTTGCGATCGGCTCGTCGCTGCCGACAATCGGTGACCTATATAAAGGGGCATGTCCACGCGCCGAAAAACCAATGCAACAGCGAAGCTGATTGGAGAATGGCCTTTGACCCCGGCTGCAACGCTTGGATCGTCCGTCAGAGCGAAGGGTATTTTTCTCGAAATACGCGCCCGCCTTCCAACGGAGTTCAGGAAATTGCTCAATATCGAGTCCCGCGTGCTTACCCTGCGCCTGTCTGAGGGCGCCGAAAATGATGTGCAGGTGGTATTCGGGATCGTATCCAAAGCACTGCAGAATATCGAAGAACTGCCCGTAATCCCCCGTGAAATCGAGGACATTCTGACGATCTCGACGGCCGAACGGCACCGCTGGCTGAAAGGTGGTCGCTTGCAGAGCGCCGGGACGAAAACCGTGAAACTCCGCGGGCGGGCAAGGAACATCACCTTTCACGTGTTCGACCCGGAGCACGTGGAGGATGTGCTTGACCGCGACCTGGTTACGGTCTGGCGCGAACAGGACGCAGCGACAGCTGCAGAGAACAGGCGGCGAGCCGCGGGGAAGGCCGCTATGAAACGTGCTCAAAGAAGCGGTCGCGGAACTGCAGCTTCAACTGGCTACGGCCCCGACGAGAACGCGCACTCCAGTTTGCGCGGCTGGGAAGATTTTGAGAATGACGGACTCCTGCGCTGATAGGCCGGGCGCACAAGCAGTTTAGGACGTTTGCCTGCGCCGTGCGAGATGCGCAAGAAGGGCCGTCAAACGCATCGCGTTCAGGACCCGCTTCGCAGGAACACCGCCCTTGCGCGCCATCTCGACACCCCAATGCATGTGGTCGAGCTCGCGGATCGAATGAGCGTCCGGATTGATGCTGAAGATGCAGCCCTGATCGAGTGCCTTTTGATGCCAGCGCCAGTCGAGGTCGAGTCGCCACGGATGTGCGTTGATTTCGACAGCGACGCCGTGTTTCGCACACGCTTTGAGGACTTTGTCGACGTCGAGATCATAACCGGGCCGGCGCAACAGCTGGCGACCGGTCATGTGCCCGATAATTGTCGTCCGAGGATTTCCGATCGCCTCAATGATACGCTCCGTCTGTTCCTTCTTGGGCAACTTGAAGCGGCTGTGCACGCTCGCGACGACGAAATCGAACTGCTCCAAGATATGATTCGGGTAATCGAGCGAGCCATCCGCCAGGATGTCCGCCTCGATGCCCTTCAATATGCGTCCATTGTATGCGTTGTTCAGCCGATCAGCTTCGCGGTGCTGTTCAGCAATCTCCTGCAACGAAAGGCCGCCTGCGTAGTGAGCGGACTGCGAATGATCGGCGACACCATAGTAGTCGAAACCGCGCCTGCGCGCGGCTTCAGCCATTGCCTCAAGCGTTTCGGTGCCATCGGAAGCGGTCGTGTGAGAATGCAGGATGCCATGAAGATCTTCATCCCGAATGAGGGCAGGTAGCTTCTGCTTTGCCGCTCGCTCGATCTCGCCCCTGCCTTCGCGCAATTCAGGCTCGATAAACTGCAGGTCTAGCGCTTGGTAGATTTCTTCCTCTGTGGCTGACGCGATCAGCTTTCTCCCGCGACGAAGCCCATCGGCGCTTAGGGTGTATCCCTTGTCGGCCGCGAACGTCTTCAGTTGCTCAAGGTGGTCTGCCGACCCGGTTGCTTCGAGCAGGCTCGCGCCAAAATGCTTCCTGTCCGTGACAACAAGCCTGAGGGTTGTATCCTCGATACCAGTCGACTTTCTGCCCTGCGCTACCAGGGCCAAGTCGGAAACGAGCTCGCAACCGCGCCGGAAGTCACCTGCAATTTCCACGCGCGAAAACTCTGGATGCTGTTGCTTTACCGATATGACCGCATGGTGGAGAAGAGCGGCGGCCTTGTGCAGGTGAAGTTGCGTTTCGCCGCTTCGCACGATGGCCAGGTTCTGCAGCAGCTTTGTCTGAAGCGCCGCGCCGAGGCCTTTGACTGGGCGGATGCGGTCTTCTCTTGCCGCGGCCTCGAGCTCCGCCAGCGAGTTCACGCCGAGCGCCTGATGAAGCTTCAGTATCTTATCGGGACGAAGCCCGGGTATGGCAAACAGCTCCATCACGCCCGCTGGAACATCCTCGCGCAGCTTCTCAAGGCTTGGGTGCGTGCCGGTTTGGTAAAGCTTGGTCACGATGTCTGCGATCGCGTCACCGATCCCCGGGATCTTGGTGAGGGCGCCGGCGGCGATGATCCGATCAAGCGGCTGCGACAGCGCCATCAGACTGTCTGCCGCGCGCAAGTATGCCTTTGTGCGATAGGGATTGTCGCCGCGCATAGACGCCCGTTGCGCGTATTCCCTTAAAAGACTGGCGACGGTCCTAGGATCGATTTTTGCCATGGCTTCAGCCAAACGAGACCGATCTCCGCAGGTTCCAATGAGGCAAGGCCGTGAGCGCCGCGTTGCCCTTTGAATCCCGGCTTTACTGCCTCTTCCCGCGTCGGACGCTACAGATTGGGCAAGGATTGGTCAGCGCGACCCCGCCCCAGCGATTCAAGGATAGCGCGGAACTGAAAGGCAGCGGCGCGGACGGCCTCAAAATCGAGGCCTTCATCGGGGTCGAGGTCGAACACGAGGCGGTCGGCCTTTTCGACATCCGTATCCGGTTTCTGCCATCGGCTTTAGAAGCCTGACATTCCGGTTCCGGTCCCCTTACCTCGACGTGCCCCATAGACGCCAAGTACCTCGCCCAGAGCAAGCTCCGATGCCAGTTTCAAGAAGTGCAAAATGGCCCATAAATGCGCCGACCAGAGTGAATGCTCTCGTATCCGGGTCTATTTCGAGCAGCGCGGACTTGGTCAGCATTCGGACAGCCTAGCGGGTCCGTCCCAACATAGCCATGGGCACCGGCCTGCTACTCACGGAACACCCCCTCCTCCTTGGCAGCAGCCTCGAAAGCCTGACGGACCTCTTGTCGGCGCACAGTTGCACAGCCTTCCTCCACTTAGGTCCCATCTTGGCCCACTTCATGAGTTCCTCGGCGGCACCCTCGACGCTGTTGCACCCGTAGGTGACCCCAGGTCGGTCGGTCTTGAGGTACACCGGAGGGGAGAACCAATGGGTTGCCACGACACCTCCTACTCAGGGGAGAGATACACGTTGGCCTCCTTAGCGGCAGCCTCAAAGGCCTTTCGTATTATGTGCGGGTCAATCGAATCGCCCTCCAGAGCTGACAGGCAGAGGGTCACCGACTTGTGCCAGCGAGGTCCTCTCCGGGTCCAGGTCTTGAGTTGCTCAAGGGCTGTCCTCGCATTGTTGCAGCCATGCCTGACACCAGTTTCAGTCTTCACGAACACCGGAAGGACGAACCAGATGGGCGCCATGATACGTCCTACTCAGGGGAGAGATACACGTTGGCCTCCTTGGCAGCCGCCTCAAAGGCTTCACGGACCTCTTGGGGAGACACCGTGCCCTCGAACGCGTCGACGCAGGATTGGACCGCCTTCGTCCACTTCGGGCCCTTTGTGTCCCACCCCATGAGTTCCTCGGCGGCTCCCTCGACGTGGCTGACCCCATTGCGAATGCCCGGACGTTTCGTCTTCACGTAGACCGGTGGAGAGAACCAGAGAGGACCCATAAGGGGGAACTTAGAGCGGCAAGAGCCCGCCGACCAACCCCGCTTTAGCCGCAGCTAAGGGAACGATGTAGGCCCTCGCGGGTTTAGAGTGGCAGCGGGATTCTTCGTGGATGTGCAGCCGCTGTGGGGGGTCCGTCGCCTCTCCCTCACCGGCGGCGGGCTCCTCTCGCGAAGGCGGTTTTGGTCAGAGACACCTAGAACCTTTACCGCACTCCAATTTAGGTAGTTATCATTGGGGGGAATAATGTCCCCTCCTCTTTGGCAGCAGCCAGGAATGCCTTGCGGGCCTCCTCAGGTTCCATCTCGTCGAAAATCACGGCCATGCAAACGCGCACTGCGAGGTCCCAGCAAGGGCCACGCTTGGTCCACTTCATCAGCTCCTCGCCGGCTGCCTCGGCGTTGTTGACGTTGCGGATGATCCCGAGACGCTCGGTCTTGACCGGGACCGGAGGGTTGAACCAGTGGAGGGCCATGCAGTCACTCTTTGTCGGCCCGATCAAGTTCCTCCAGCAAATACTTTTGCTCAGCCGGCAGCTCCCGTTCTACAGGCAGATTTAGCATTCTGCGAAGGGAATTGCGGATTACCTCTGACTATTGAAATGGCGCAGGACGGCGCGTTTCCGTTGCGATGCCACAGCGGCTGAAGTTGGCTGCTACTCGCGACCGTCGAAAGCCACGCAGAGGCCCATGGCAGTTGCTGCCTCGACGATTGCCTCGGTTAGTTCTTCGTCGGACCCACCAAATAAGGCGCAGTCTCCCGAGCTTCGCGTAGTGCCGCTTTGATCGAGACCGTGTCGCGACGGTCCGCCCTGTTGAGGAGTACAGTAATTGCTTGGTTCTAGAAACGGACCGACCCTTCGCGCGCTCATCCAGCCCTCCCCAGGGACACGCCGAAGGTACTCTACTCCCTACCTGAGCGGCATCAAGACGATATACGAATTGCACAAATTGGTACGGCGCTGGGCCGCGACAGTCAGGAATGTTTGGTAGAATTTCTGTGGTGGGGATCGGACACTGGCTCGCGAAGACCCTCATGCTCCTCCTCGATCCTATTGACGCGCCTCGAGCCGCCTTTCTCCCACATCCCAGGTCGGTCTGTCCTGACGTACACCGCAGGCGAGAACAAATGGGTTGCCATGAGGCTATTCGCGAAGATCGAACCCGACGAACAGGCCTAAGGCTGGGGCAACATTGACAATAAACTCCACCAGCTCGCAGTCAGTTTCCGCCAGATGTGGCCGGTCTCGGCGCACCGCTGCAATAGTCTCTTTGACGGAGATGATTTGGCCGCGACGGGCTTGTAGGATCAGCTCGTGAACAAGGTGTTTGGCAGTCACTTTGTCGGGTCGGCAGTTCGTCCAAACGTTCATACAAGGCCTCCCACCTCAGCGAGAACCAAGGGGACATTCATGATCCTCTGTCGGGAAAAATCAAGAAGAAATGTTTGCCGGAATTTCTGAGCGGGAACCAGAGAAACAAGTACGGAGCGACCCTCTGTACTCTTCCGCTTTGGCGCTCAGCCAGCCGGCTAGGGACCTTCTTCCGTCGGGCCCTGTTTGGCCCGATCAATAGCCGCAAGTAATGACTGTAGGGTTGGCGGCAGTTCTGGTTCGACCTCCAGATTTAAGAACGTTTGTACGTGATGACGATAGCCTTCGGAACGGATCAGTTTCCGAAACGCTTCGGAGACAGACTGATGGTCTGCTTTGTTGCTGGTTGTCATGTTCGGGAAGTCCGTCCCAATCAGCCGCAACTCGCCCGCAACGAATGGGGTTCCATCAGGAGGTCGGAATATTTGGTAGAAATTTCTGAGCGGGAGATCGGATAACTGGCTCGCGCGAAGACCCCCCGTGCCCCCTTCGTTTGCCGCAGCATTAATCCTCGCTCTTTGAACTGAAGATTCGTGTCGATCTGGGTCGGTGAACGTTGGAATGCTTCTGTCCGATGTTTGCTCACGCTGTGATGTAGGGCAGGCTCTTGCGGGACGGTGCCGCAAGGCCGCGAAAATGAAACGCCGGCCCAGTTCAACCCGCGCGACCTCTCTCAAAGCTGGGGGGATTGATCTTCATCAAGCGGTCTGCGGCCTCGACCGCAGTTCGTATCCTGCTGCACAGCGCGAGACTTTCGGCCAGCATTTCTTCAGTGCGTTGAAGCGCGAGCTCGGTCCGGTGGATGCGCTGCCTGGCGTTCGCAACTTCCGATGTCAGAAGGTCGGCCACCATCCCGTGGCCATGGGGTTCCATAGTATCCATGGTTTCTAATACATGGGGGGCGATATCGTTCCGTGATGTCGGGCGAAACGGCGGGCCGCAGAAAAGCGCGATGGGCCGCATGACCAATGCGCTCCCTGTCAAAACAGCGCCAGAAACAGCCGAACGGCTTCGGCCGCTCTACATCCCACGGGCAGAGGCGATTACGGTCCAGAGGGCCATTGATCTGTTCAGACACGACTACAACGTAAGCGAAGACACACTCAGGCGGCTGGTGATCAAGCACCGTCTTCACAACCAGAGAATGCCCGGTGCTCCGTCGAGAATAAGCGCTCCCGGTTTGGTTATGGCGCTCGCCGGCGATGACGACGCGGTTGAGGCAGGACGATCGCGAGCACCCGGACCTAACTCGGTATTTCAAGCGGCTCGGCATCCCGCGACCCTGACTTGCTATCAAAAGTTATGGTCGCGGCGACTGTCTAGAGTAGACATTAAGTAGATGTCGCGGCCCGACAGGGCCCCACACAAGAGCGAACCGTTGCTGCCTTGCGCGTCGCCCTCTAGGCCGCCGGCGTCGAGTTCATCCCGGAGAACGTCAGCCGCGCCGGCGTGAGGCTCCGCAAACCTTAGGCCTTAGACTCGTTACTGCGCAGCCACACACCTGCTTTTCGCCATCGGACGAAGCGGTTGCAACAGGTGGTGCGCGGCCCATAGCGCTGAGGCAGGTCGCGCCATGGAGCACCGGAGCGCAGCACCCAGAAGATGCCGTTCAGCACGCGCCGATCATCAACACGCGGCACACCTCTTGGCTTGTTGGGTAGACGCTTTATTCCATTGCTGACCATTGTCCAAAAGCGCTGTTAACCAAATTTTCTCACCCGCCAATGCTTATTCGCGCGACTGAAGGGGTGAGGTGATCGATGTGTGATTCAAACATTAGCGCGTTTCCGCTGCATCGGCGGCGGAAGTTGGTCGAAGGGATCGCCCGGGTCCTGGAATCCAAGAACGGGGAGGACGCGAACGCCTTCTGGCGCAACACCGCCAAGGCAATTCTCGTTCAACTGTGCGAATCAGGAATTGCACCCGGGGTCGCCGAACAGGAAGTTGGAACGCTTCTTCATGCTGTCTTAGGCGATATCGCCACCCGCAGTGCTGCGAAACTTGCACAATAGCATCGGCTCACGATGAGGGATTGCCGCATAGAGACGCCCCGGGGCTCCACAAGCGTAGCACCACTGCATCCGTCAAACGCAGGTTTCTCACTGCGGATGAAAAGATAGCCGCGTTCGTCGAAATCATGCGCGCGAATGTGCTCTCGGGCGAGATACGGTTCCGCCTCGCCTGTCCGGCGTTCATCGACCAAATCGAGGTAGGCGATGCCGAAACCCGCGTTCATGGAAGGCCGACGGACCTTTTCCACGAGCTGAACCCGCAAAACCAATGAGCCGCCGTTGAGTTCCACACTGCCCTTTTATGCGACTTTTGAAGCACAAAAGGCGAACATGTAGTGGCCGGCCTATGTGTTCTCGACGTCAACAGCACTGACTCACTTCGGCTATCGCCGGCTTGTGAATGACCGGAAGGGGGCCGTTTCCAGACCGTCCCGGTTTCGGTAGTTGCGAGAAGCTGCCGTTCTGCAGCCGACCCCTTAGCGGACATGGGGAGCTACTTCGAACAAAGATGTAAGCTGCCCTCCCCCATGCCAATCCAATGGCAGTCCTTCGGGCTACCATTGCAGTTTGGTGTACCTTTCCTTCTATAGGCTCTAAGCGATTCCAAGAGGGGGATTTTTGCCTTTCCAGCTGCAGAACTAACATCGTCAAAGCACGGCTCCCATAGTGCCGCATGACCAGCGCGATGCGCGACTGAAACACACGAACGGGACAGAATGTTGGACTTGTTTACTCCGCGATTCCGGGAAGAAAAGCTCCACAATTACTTTCGTCGCATCTCGGCCGACCCTCACTACGCGAAGGTCCAGCCTATCATTCAAAACTGGGCGACAGGCCTGCTGGATCGAAGGGGAGAGAGCCAGAAATTCATCAACGAATTTCAAACGACATTCAATTCCTCGATGTGGGAACTCTATTTGAACAGAGCGCTGACCGATTTGGGGTGCAGTGTCGACTTTTCAAAGTCAGCGCCGGATTTCTTCGTCCGAGGACCCGGAAACTACGAGTTCAACATAGAGGCTGTCGTCTCTGACCAGCCTCCGACCGCGAAGCAGAAGAAGACCTTCAACGAGCAAGATTTCAAAACCCGTGGTGCACTGAAGCTTGCTGGGAAGATCAGGGACAAGCTGGATCTTTACCGCGGAAGCAATGGAAAGAAGCACCCGTATTCCTCGATGAGCCACGTGTGCAGCCGGCCATTTGTCATTGCAATCGCCCCCTTCGATAGCGACCTCTCACTCACCCAAAACAACGAACTCATCAACATGGTCCTTTTTGGCTTGGCGCCGCCTTTGCTCGAAGGGCCAGACCTAGGAAAGCAAGACAAGATAACCTCTCTCCTGAAGCCTTCGGGTGCGCGAGTTGAGATGGGAATTTTCACGAACGATTCGTTCAAAGAGATCAGCGCCGTTTTCTTTTCTACGGTCGGGACCTTTGGAAAAGCGGTCGTTGAAGGTAAGATTGATAGGCTCGTCCGGTCGACCCGTTACAGGGTGATCGACAAGGACAGGATTGCGCCCGGTTCGGAGCTCTGGCAAGTCGGGACGCACCGGTTTCAGCTCGCCGCGCTGAATTACCTCCTCACGCAACGACGAGAAAGCGAGCATCAGATCGGCGGTGCAGATGTGCTTATTCAGCACTCATCGTTTCATCGTGAAACCCATCTCGATGGGTTTCAGGTCTATTTCAATCCGTTTGCAGAGGTACCGTTTGAGCCAGAATTCCCATGGCCCGCAGAAATCGCTCTCAACTATTACGACGTCGAAAGCGGTGAGCACATCCAAGCGCATCCTGACGGCGCGCTCGTTTCAAGGCAGGTTTATCAAATAACCCCCGAATACATTCGGCTTCTGCTCGGCAGTTATGGCTTTCTTTCATGATGGTTAGCCGGATTGGAGAGGCTTCAAGATCGATTCCTAAGTCCGCATCCTGAGTTCTGCGCTCAAGAGCGGACTGACAGCAACCTGAGGTGCCTTTTTGCGACTGTGTGACGATTGCTTTGAACTCCGGTCATCAACATCTGGTACCATTCTTGAAGTAGCAGCAAGTAGGGCGTCGAACGATCAAGTCTGTCGCCCGAAACCGAATTGGGTCCCCATTATGAAACAGGAGGCAACTACTGTGGCAGCGGGAACTGCCGCGAGCATCGAACTTGCGGATCTGATCCGACGAAACGTGGAGTCTATGGCCTTCCCGCCATCGGAAATAGAGGCGGCCACCTATGAGGAGGTGAGCGCGCTGCCGCGCGTAGTTGTTTCTCGGCCGCCCGTGGAAGAGCTTTTGGCGACTGGCTTCGTGCGTTATGACTGTCACCGAAATTGCGGTGAGCAAGCTGCCAATGACCCGGATGGCAAAAGCAGACAGGTCACTGGATGGTTGCCCCATGGTGAAGACCTGATCCTCCACTCGGTCGCCATTATTGAAAATGAATGGATCTGTCTGACGCCGCAGTTAGTGCCTGCGCCGAACAGGTTTGAGTTCATTCCTGACCCTCATCTTGAGTGGCGCAATGCAGATGGCGGCGCCACCCGGACAGCATTCCGTCATGGGAATGAGGTACCGAAAGCACTTCGCAGGGACCCAGGCCATCATATCCGTATGTGGGACGAATTCCAGGCTCTCGTCGCAAGGGGACATTCGGTGATCGAGGCCAGAGATTTCATGGCAACGTCCGCTTTTTAGGAAATCGAACGTCGATTCGGAATGTCCGGCATGCGGCGCTAACCTGCCCGTCACGGTTCGAGCGAGTTGATTGTTTTGATCAGAGCGGCCACCGGTGGGCGAATAGCGTCAGAGCCCTTCGAATCCTGGGATGCCGTAGGCGGTCGGATCCAACGTCGGATTGAACAGCCATGCCAGCATTGACATGTTGCAGCCGTTCATGGTCTTGACGTTACTTAGCAAATCGGGCTCCGCGGCTGGCGTTTCGTCGGCGGCTACACTCACCTTTCCCTCCGGCCATTTGCCGGTGAGGCGAAATTGCTCCATGACAGCTTTTGCTTCTTCTTCAAGGGTGCGCCAGTATCTCGGCTTTCCGTAGAGAAATGGACACGAGTCTGTTGATGCCGTGAGTCCCGCCATCTCGGCGACTTTGGCGTCGGACAGCCGCCAGCCCAGCGGCAAGCCCAAGTCGCCGATGGGCAGCTCGTGGGGAAAATACCCGCCATCGACGTGTATTCCTTGAACGTTGTCCGGGTCAGCCAGTCCGCCGAGCAACCGCCTGGCCCGACTCACGGCCAATTCGCCTCTGGTGGTCCGAGTGCTGATCATCGTTAACAGCGGGTCCAGAAGATAGGACTGCCGTGGATCTGCGTCCTTTAGGGACTCAAGGTCGTTCAGAGGCACTTTGGAGTTCAAACTCTTGATCGGCATGTAAACGAGAAAAACATTGAACTCGCAGCCCTTCCACTCAACTGTTTGGGTGAATGTCGGGATGACGTGTAAAGGACATTTGCAGAGGTTTGTTCCACTCACCTCGTAGGTTGCGTCTTCGCTCTTGGCGCAGTGCTCGGAGTCGAGGGAAAGCGCCTTTATCTGCTCGACCACTTCCATCGCCGTATCGGCCCCTGCGTTCTCGAAGTAGCCGCCGTCTCCGAGAATTCGATAATCGTCTTTGTCGACTCGCAGCCGCGCCGTCGACGTGAGCCACGGGAAGCGAGCGCTGGTTACGGCTGCCCGGTTCCCTTGGATGTCCTCGCCGCCCGTCATGGGGAAGAAAGCAGCTGTTTGGCCACCCAGGTCAGGCACGGATCCAATCACAAAGCGAAATCCCGAATTGGCGTCCGTTGCAACGAACACCTGGGCGGGACGAGCCTGATCTGGCCGCCATGACGCTGCTAACGGTTCGGAGATACGCGGATTGTCCGGGAGACTTGCAGCAATGGTGTTTGCCAGGACATCGCCCCCGTCCGGCGAAATATCGATGAACGGCACGAAGAAGTCAGCCACCTGCACAATGAGGAGGTTGGCCAAAACGGGGGACAGGAAATCATAAGACAGCACATCGGTATTCACAGCCGTGTTGGAAGAGCCGCATTTACGCAGCTCAGAATTAGGCGCCTCCGCTGATGCGAACAACAGGTTGCCGATGCCCCCGCCCGATATGCCAACCGACGCGAACAGGTGCTGCTGGAAGCTTGGACAAACGGTCTGCAGCTTGCTGAGCGCGAGATAGGAATGAGCTGCGGCATAGATGCCGCCACCCTCGGCGGAGCTGATAATGACCGGATAAGGTCGCTTTGCCTCTTTGTAGGCGTCCAGATCGCCGCGCATTGCCAACCACGGCACGACAGCAGTGGCCGCAAACCAGTCGGAGCTGGCGTCAGCCCCGGGCTCTTTGCCAGGCGTGAGCGGAATATCGTTGCTGCTCCCGAACACAATCGACGCTAAAAGGCAAGCTCCGAGGTATGCCGCTGTGGCCAAAGGCCATGACCATAGGATCGTTAGTGTGGCGCCAAGCAGTCCAAGTCCAATAGTCACGACTGCAATACCTAGAGCCTGAGGTGTCGAGATCGGGTCGAGCCTCACTACGAGGCACAAAAGCGCCCACATGACCACAACGGTTACAAGCGACCATCTCCGGCTCAGTTCTGCAACGCGCTTTGCGCCATACCCCGCCAATCTTAGCCGGCCTAAGAGCATCATGGCTCCAATACATACAAAGATGCCGGGAACGACAATCACCCAAAACAGCCACGGCGAGGCGGCGTCAGTCTTTTCGATTAAGCGGGCAATTGCGTAAAAGGATACACTCCCGACGAGCAGATCGGCGAATCGTGAGCTTCGACCGAGATCGTCGACGAATGAGATGGCGAAGGCCACGGTTACATATACTGGCAAAGCAAAGAAGAATATCGAGGCATAGCGCTCGTCGCGCAGGTATATGCTGAAGATATGTAAAACCTGCGGTGGCGCTAGAAAATTGAAAAGAACATAAAATACAGATATGACAAAAAGCGGAATGCGCTGAAATAGATATCGTGTGAAAAGCGTCATCGTATGTCTCTAAAGAGAATTTCAGCGCAAGTCAGTGATGCACATTCAAGAGAATGGTATTACATCGCCAGAGAACCGCAAGTCCTCCCCGCATCGTCAGTATGCGAAGCCGGACGCATCATCAATCTGAGGACTGCCTGCAGCCAGATCCTCGGCTTCGTCGTGATGTCTATCTCCATGCCCTCCATGAGGAGACCTTTGTGGACCACCTGTTGGGCCGGCCAATGAGCCATGACCGTACCGAGTACCGCGTGCCGGTGAACGCCGATATCCATGACGCAGAGGTCATTTTTCTTCGAGGAGTAGGATTTCGATATAAAATCCGCTTGGCGTGAGGGGGCCGGCGAACTTGGCATAGTCGGTACTGCCGCCGCCGTAGCCAACGCCATCCACCACGTGACCGGCAAGTCCGTGCGTGATCTGCCGGTCACGATCGACAAGCTGCGTAGCCTTCTCCAGTACGAGCATCCTGGCGCCGCCCGTTTGGCATTCAGATGCGATGTGGCCGTGACTTAGTGCAATCGTGCCCAAGGTGGATCGCGAGAATGTCCGCTTTCTGGCTTTGGGCGAACCAACGTGAACGGCTGCGATCAGGCGCAAAGCTGCCACTCACCTATCGAAGAGCAAGAGGCCGCTTAGGGTCAGATCTTGCCGTTTGAGCTGGCCGCCGGAACGGGCACTGCGCCATCTCCGGACCTCCGGATCGCCATCAGGACTGAAGGGATTCTTCAAAGGCACGCATGCGGTGCCTCAAAGTCCGCTGATTGAGCTGCCGCATATGTCGAAGGTTGCGAAGGCAGGCCTCCGTCTCGCCGACACGGCTATCAAGAACGGTATCGAGTTCGATTTCAGCTATGAGGCGGATGCCAAGACGGGCACCCAGAAAATTGCCTTCAGGGTGACGCCCGCGGAGGCGCTGGAAGCGAAGAGGCGGGAGAAGGCGCGGCAACAGTTGCTTACCGGCCCGGAGACGGTGCGGCGGCTAACTGCTGCCGTTCCACAGGTCCAAATCGAAGACTTCACCAGAAGAGTGATTGCGCACGCCCCGTCTGGCAGCTCGTTCGACCAAATTGTGGTCGAGGCTTTCGTGCAGTTCATGAAAGATAACGGCAACGCTTACCAGTTGCTACAGCTCGCGTTGTCATTTGAGATGCAGGGCAGGTCGGACATCGGGCAGGTCATACGCCGACATATCGATGACGGACCGGGCAAAGTGAGCGTCAGCGTAGAGGACTAGGCTCAATCAAGCCTTTGGGGCAGCTGCGGGCTTCTCCGCTTCCTTTGCATCAGCGACAGCTGCCCGCTCTTTGGGCGTCGGGAAAATGGTCTGAAGCTCCTCGGGTGGTATCCGCTCTTTGCCCTTATCAAGGATGCCACTGGTACAGATCGTGATGAACCCGACTCCAAACTGCGAGGTGGAGATCATGAAGTCCCCCTTCTCCTTGTACCCGTAACGGTAACCGAACCGCCTGCCGTAATCCTTGATGTTGCCCCGGCCACCAACCTCTTTTTCAGGCAACATCCTATTCACGTAGTCGGTTAGCTGCGACGCGCGCGGATGGCTGCTGTGAACCGTTGCGGTCCAGATGTAGTGCTTCTTCGTAAGGAACTTGCCGCCCGTTTCCTTGTAGTAGATCGCACACGCCATCTTCCGCCCGATCCTCGTGGCCGCCGCAGGAAACTCTGCAGGCACACCAGCCAACGGCATGTTCGACAAATCGGCGTCCGCTGGCACATGAATCCCCATTTCAGCCAGTGCCGCCGCCTTGGCCTGATTGCTGAGCTTGGTGTTCAGGAGCGCGGCCGGATAGTTGTTCTTGATGCCATCCTGCAGCCGCCACATCGACCACAAGTCGTTGGTGAACAGGTCGGGGTTTCCCATCTGCATGTAGTAGCCGAATATCTGGTCCTCCCTCTTGGTCGAGCCGTTGCAGGCCTCACACGCGGGGAACTCAAAACCCTCCGGGAAGAACCCACGCGGGAAGCACGCCTGAGGCGGGATGTGGTCGACCGTGGACCACTTGGTCACGCCTCCACAAAGGCAGCACAGCGGGTTGTCCTCCAGCAGTTGCTGGTAGCGGCTCTTCTTTTGTTTGGCCTGTCCCATTATTTCAGCAGCCCATGCAGGAGGTCGTTCAGCTGGATGGTGCCATGTGCAAACCCGTCGGCGAGAGCATCGATTTCAGGAATCGAGAGCCGCGCGCTTTGCGCGATTAGCTGCTGTTCCGCTTGCTCGAAAGCCCCGCGTCCAACCTTGCTCAGGCCGATGCCGAACGACGGTCAGTCCGGACTGAACTATACCCGTTAGAGCATCCTTGTCAGGCCTAAGTTTAGCATGGCTCGGTTTCGGATAGGTTAGCAGGCGACATCTACCGGGCTAGGGAAGCGCGGAGATGTCGAGCGACCTGGCTAACGGCCCTTCCGCTGCGCAAACAATGGGACAATCGCAAGCGCAGCGTTCGAACCAGCGTCGGCCATAATGGCCAATATGCGCCGGATCTCGGGCCTGTCGCAGCCCGCGTGATCGGCCAACGGCTTCGCGAGCGCGGCGGCGCGGTCGCCAAGATCATCATATTGCCAGAATTTCGGATCGCGGCCATGCGCCTCGACAAGGCGGGCGAGCCATCGCGTATAGATGGAAGCTCGCTCGTCCAACGACATGCGTTCGACCACACGCAGTGATAGCGACGCCGCTCGGCGGAGATGAAGTGTCGATTGCTGCCAGGTGTCGATCCATTCCAGAAGATCTGCGAGATGTAGCCAACCGGGCGGAATTGGAGTCGACCAAGGGCCCACGAACCCTGCAGCCTCCACGCAATTGTCGAGTGAATCATAATTGGTTTGCCGAGATGGGACGGCCGTCGCCATGACCCATTCCGCCGCGGGCTTCCACGCGAACCAGAAGCGTGCGTCGGGCCTCCGCTCGCTGACCATTAGTTCGTGGGCGATCGCCTCCATATAGTTGCCGACGAGTTCCCGGCCGTGATCTCGTTCTTCAAACCGGGTCAGACTTTTCCAGATCGCCCCATCGCCGTGGAAGGCCGCAAAGCGCCCGACCTCGCTCGCCATCTTGTGGGCCCATTCGAAGGGATAGCGGCGGTCGTGCTGCCGCGGCTCCTCGTCTTCCGAATAGCCCAGTGTCCATTCGACGAGGCCCTTCAAATAGGTCGCGAAAGCGTCGCGCCCCGTTGCCTCGCTCGTAAGGCGACGCCAGTCGAGGCGGGCTAGAATTTCCGCCACGCGTCCCCAGTCGAGCACGACAGGCGAGATCAGCCGAACGCGGCGCGGCGGATGATACCATTTGCGACCGCGTACCCACTGAGACCGATAGGGTGCCGGCGGAAGGTCTGGAACTCGGTTTGCCGGACATGGCGTTGCAGCGCGTTTGATAATCTTCAATCGCCTCCTCGCCATGCGTCTCGCAGTCCTTTCTTCGCTGCCCTGAAACCAGAAATGGCCGATGTCGATCACGCATACATCCAGCGTGGCAAAGGTCACCCGGCGAGCAAAGTCCGGGTTTGCGTCCCAGAGAAGTCCATCGAGCACTGCCTTTTGAAGGCCATGCAGCCGATCGACGGCAAGTTCGAGGACACGCCGCTCGATGGCGTCGTTGCGCTGGCGGCAGGCATACGCGGCGAGCCCCCATGCTCCTATATCCTGAGGGTCGAAGCTGAGTAGCGCCTCATCAACAGTAAAGTGTTCTTCCGCTGGCGAGCGCCGATTCTGACAACCCGCCTCAAGCCGTTCGCGAGCCCATTCGACCCTTGCATCGAGAAACGCCATGTCGGCCCTTGCGACGACAATTGCTGCTGCTCCAACAATGGCGAAGGAGGTCATCTTTCGGGCCAGTCCGAATCCGCCATCATCGGCATCCTCGGGCGGTTCGGCCATCACTTGATCAGCTAGTTCGATAGCCTCTTCGAGGGTCAAGCCTTCCTCGATACCACCTTTCTCGCGCGAGTGGACTGCCCACATCGCCAACCGATTTACCTGTCCCATTCTGCGGCGGTTTTCTTCTGCAGCCTCGATGACCTTGAGCTGCTCGGCCGGAGGATTGATATGGGCTTCGATACGCTGCTTGGCCTCATTGTAGCTGATCTCGACCTGATTCTGGTCGCTGTCGGAGAGGATGCGTGCGAACCGCTCCCCGTTCGCCGCGACCCATGATGAATCGGCCGGCTGTCGCTTATCTTCGGCGAGATCCTCCAAACTCCACGTGCCACGCAAGGCGTCGAACTCGGCTTGGACTGTCTCGCCCGCCTTCAGGCGGAATGGAAGCATCAACGTGTGCGACATCGGCGACTGCGCCTTATGTCGCTCGAAGATCGCCTCGACCTGATCGAAGTGGTGATCACGCTCTGAGAAACTGTAGCTTATGCGATGCGCCGGTTGTTGGTCGTCGATATGCTTGCGAATGTCGTAGTTCCAGAACCGCGGCGTCCCGAGAAATGGCGCAGCGTGATCAATCGCACCCGGCGTGTTTACATGCGCCTTGAGGAGAGAAATACACAGACCCGCCGTCGCCACCAGACCGTTGGGCTGTAGAGCGAGCCTAATAAGGTCGCCGACATCCCGTCCGTTGGATGCTTGCCGATGCATCCATTCATCGAGCGCGAGATGCATCGAACCCAGGATATTTGATCCGAGTACGGCTCGGGACCAGCGGTAAACGGTCTCGTCACCCCAGAGAGCGATGGTATGCCCATCGATTTTGAGCGTCAGCGCAAGCGGTTGTTCCCCGTCGCGGCAGCGGGCGTACCAGCGCCAGAAGACCGAGGCTCGCCGTTCGATTCGATGGAAAAGATCCAGCGCCAACACTTCGTCGGCCTCGAACAACTCAAGGAAACCCGCGCGTGATGGGCCAGGCGGGTAGCAACTCTGACCGTCAGGGAGCCCCGAGCTATGAGCGTCGGAAAAACTAAATAGCTCACGCCCGAGGATCGACTGATCGTTACGCGAGCGGCGTCGCGGCGGCAGATAATGGCAGGCGCAAAGCTTGGCCCACGTGGCTGGAAACTTACCTGGCAGGAAACCAGGGGATTTCAGCAACTTGCGTCGCGGGCTGCCGAGGCGCCGATCATTAGCCAGACGCGCGAGATAGGCTTCGACACCGCGCGCGTCCGACTCAGCGCAGAATATCAGAGCCTGCCGAAGTTTCTCTTCGATTAGCTTCCAAGCGTCGCGGTCCGGCAAATCGATCCCGAAAGGCTCGCGTCTATCGCTCCAACCGAGCAGGTGACGGCATTCCTCGATCTCATCCAGCCAAGGGCGTACGATCTGTCCTATGGCCTGGCTATGGGCGTTCGGGAAGTTGAGCGTTGCTCGGCAGAAAACGCGCGCAGGTTCGGCAAGCTGAGGAACAAGACTCTTCGGCCAATTGGACCATTTCGGCAGCGACCAACGTAGAAATGGAACCCAGCTTCGCCACACCGGCTGCTTGCCATAGGTTGCGATCGCGTAGCGTTGGCTTTCGCTAAAATGGGCAAGGTGAGGAGAGTGTAGGAGCGTTTCGTCTAGCCTTGTCTCGGATACGAGGAGCGAGTCAAGAAGACGGCGGATCAGCCGGAAGTCATCGGCTTCGAGGGCGGAACCGAGATCGTCAAGGATTGCGCTAGAGGCTTCGGTATAGAGCGGCGCGACGAGCCAGGCCCGAGCCCAGGCAGGATCTATTGAGGTGTCGGCTTCGAGCGCCGCATACACTTCGCGCCAACGGACATAGTGGCCTTGCTCGAGACACAATTGTCCGAGGAGCCTAACCGCTCGAAGCCACCACAACGGCTCACCGCTGTCGCGCAAACGTTCGCCAAGCCGGTCGCAGTCGGGCAGCAGACCACGGGCGATGAGCCAATCCTCGTGTACGTCAAAAGCAAGCGTGATTGCGTCGGCACGAGGGTCTGAAAGCAGCGTGCCTTCGCTTATGAGGCAGAGCGCTCCTTCCGGATCGAAAACGGAGCTCCCAGGCGCGCGCGTCGGATTTTCGACAAGCCACCGCCCCATCTGCGACAGAGCCTTGGTCCGGCAAACGGTTAAGCGGGCATCATTCTGATCTGCATTAGCCCATTTTCCTGCTAAATCCATTTCGGTAATGCGCCCCTCGGGCGGTACGTCGAGTTTTAAAAGCTCGCGAAGAAGAAAGAGCCGCCGGTTCTGCTGGGCAAGATCATTCCGTCTGAGTAAAGATGCAAAGGCCGGGAACGCTTCCGCAACTGCTTCACAATCCTCCTCTTCTATCGCATCGACCGGAAGGCTCGCCGACTTGCTGATCCCCGCGTCATCGAGAGCGGCGAGCACCAAGTCCCGGTCTTGATATGCGCGAGCGGAAGTAATCATCCGCCAATTGCCGGCATCCAGATAACGTGCCGCGAGCGCCAGCAGGTCGGTCACGACCCCGCGCCGCTCCGAGAGCAGGAGTCGGTCGGCCCCGTCGATCAGGACCAGCAAATTGCCACCGCGTCCGAGGCGCTCGAACAGCTTTGTAGGTGTCTCGCCGATCCCGAGTTGCACCAGGTATTCGGCGAGCGAGCCTGCCCGAACCCTATTGTCTTTCAGAACAAAAAGCGGACCCAAATGCTCAAGTGCCAGGCGCTTCAGGATAGCCGATTTGCCACCTCCGCCCTCACCTGTGACGCGGACGATATTATGCTCAGCAAGATAGACCGACGCGCGCGCAACGAGATGCGACCGGGGCAGTTGGAGACTTTCACTGCCGCGGCGCAAGCGGTCCTCGATTGACCCCAAGGCGGCCTCGGCGGCCTCAGCCACACGCTCGAGATCAGCCGCGCCTGCCGCAAGCTCAGGGTAAAATTGGCGGATGACCGATGGATGCTTTGCCAGCAAGGCTTTGAGAGCGCCCCAGCCAAGAATATCTACCTCGAACTTGCCGACGGCAACCCGATCCGCGGAGACAGTGCGGGCGTGCTCCTGGAGATCCGCATCGACCTCGGCAGTCGTCGCAAAATACCATTTCCCGAGTGGTGGTGCGAACGCCTCTGCTTTGCCGAGCTCGATATCGAACTCGGCCTTAGTTGGCTTTCCGCCAAAGCCTTGGTCCTTGCCTTTGCACTGAACACCGAAGTATGTACCCGGCTTCCATTCGGGCGAGCCGTATACGTCGACGCCGTGCTGCGGTTGGCCGATCCGGCCGTTCTTCTGCGCGGTTGGATCCCTCCATACTTCCGCGAACAAGGCGCAAGACAGGTCCTCGAAGGTTTGCCACTTGCTCGGCGCATTGATCTGTGAGTCGAGAATATCCACGAGCTCAGCCTTGGCACAGCGAAAGATAGCCAGCAATTATGCGGGCGGAGCAATATCTACCCCAGCGCAAGATATTTCGCTTCCATTTTCACATTGGCCGGCGCGAACGCTAATCTGCAATCCGACTCACCCTCCGCTGGCCGAGCTGTTTGAGCCGATGCTTGATGTCCCGCGATTTCGCCTTGCGCGCCGATCGCGTAGGAGGACCTACTCAGCTTCTCCCATCCAGACGCGCGACCGATGCCTGTGGGTCGCCCGCAGCCGCTTCCACCCGCAACTCGAGCTCATGCGCCTCGGCGACGCCAACCCCGATCAGATTGCCCAGCGCGCGGTCGATCCGGCCCCGCGCGGGATGCGCCTGGATCAGCAGGCTCGGTTGTTCGGCGAACACGGCATCGAACCAGCGCACGACGCGACCACCGATGCCAGCGGTGATCCACAGGCCCGCCGCGCGGGTGCGATCGAACCAGGCCTCCACTGCATCGAGGACAAAGTCGAGGTGTCGCGCCCGGGGCGCAACGAGGAGCAGCTTCATAGTGCAGAGCGCCACGAACACCGTCGGCCCGCCCCTCAGCAGGGGGCGCATTGTGGCTAGCAGCGGGTCGATGCGGTCGAAGAGAAATGGCGGGAGATAGCTATGCGTCCCGTTAAATGGATCGTGGGTATTGAGGAGCATCTTCGCGATGATGCCGCCACTTTCTATGTCGATCCGCGAGCTGGCCGGATCGCCGGCATATTCCCACCGCCTGAGCGCGATCACCCGCTCCACCAGCTTGGCGCGCAGATCGGCAGGCCGAGAAGCGGTACGTTGGAGATCATTGAAATAGAGCGCGTCGGCCGCATGCATGACCGTCTGCGCGACCTCGCAGAAGGGCTCGTCTGGCAAATCGGTCACGAGCTTCAGATCGGAATCGAACGACATAGGCGTTCCGTCGAGTAGCCGCTCGGCGAACAGCGCATAATAGTGCAGGTTCCAGTCGTGGGGATCGCGGTCGATCTCGGTATCAACCGACAGCCCCAACCCGTTCATCCGCGCGGTCCAGTCAGCATAGGCCGCGACCACCTCCTGCCGCCAGCCGATCGATCCCTTAGGCGCGGCCTGCATCATCGCCAGCCACTGCGCCGCAGCCGCGCTGTCGACGTGGACGATCTCAATCGCCTCGTCTTCGTCGAACTGTGCCGGTGGGACTGGTCTAGGAACGCGAATACGCGAGCCGCGACGCAGATGTGGACGCTCCTTGGGCCATGTCGGCCACGCAGATTCGGCGCCGCCATCCAGCCAGGCGACCTCGGCTGCGACCGCTGCATCGATTGCCGCGGCCCGCTCTGCTTCGAAACGCGCATGCTCGGCGTCGTCCTCCTCCTGATAGCTCTTCCAGCGCCAGGTCGTGCTTGCGAAGGCTACGCGCATCGCCGCTTTGAAGAGCCTGGGCTCGATCTCGAGGATCCGCGCAAGGCCGGCGGAAAATGCCGGCGCGGCGCTGCGGTCCTTGCGGGTCGCGAGCCGGATCAGCGCATCTCGGTCCGCTTTGCTCCCCTTGCGCCCCCAGAGATGGATCAGCGCAAGCGTCGCGATCGCCGGGCGGTTGAAGCGCAGCGCAAGCTGCGAACCACCCCCGCGATCGGACTGCTCTTCCAACGCGATCGAGATGACCTGACGAACCCATTTCTCGTGCGTCACGAGCAGATCGTCATCCCCATCGCGTGCTACCAGCAGGGCAGTCGTGACCAGCCTCGTCGAGCGCGATTTGAGAGCATCGGTATCACTGTCGTCGGGAAGATCGCCCTCCGCATACTCGACCGCATCGCGTGCCGTTGAGGCGTTGGCGTGTTCGCCTTCTCCGCCCATAGCCAGACTGACGCGCGCCTCGATTTCGCTAGATCGAAGGAACTCGCCCCGCGTTTTCTCCATCGCCGCAAGATGGGCGGCCTCATCCGCCGGCGGCTGATAGGCCAGCTTCCCCTCCCCGATGTCTGTCCAGTTCGACCGTTGAAGCATGTTGTTGGCACAGCGGGCGATGAACCGCGTATCGCCCCAGTTCGAATAAGGCTCATAGGGCTCCAAGTTCTCGATCGCGGCGCCCAGTTGCTCACGCAGACGGTTCGCAATGGTGTCGTCGCCCATATAATTGGGGACGATGTCAAGCAAGGACGCACCCCGTGACGGGCGGGCTTTCAAGTCGGCGAGTTTGACCTTTCCATCCGGCTCTTTCCCAATAGGGAAATCAATTCCCGACCCGATTTGATCATGGGTCTGCCGCGCGCGGTCGGCAGACAGCAGCACAGGGGCTGCGATAAACGGCGCGAGAACGTCACGACCGACACTGAAATGCGACAGCAGTACGTCGATTGCGACCAGCAGATAGGCCGCACAGCTGCCTTCGGGTCCAAGGATGTCGGTGAGCACTTCATCGACGGGTACACCGTCGTCGAGGCGCTGCTGGCTCCACGCCTCGAGGGCCTTCAGTCCGGAGGCCGCGGAATATTCGTGGCTCTGGTCGCGAGACCACAAGTAGCTCGAAGTCCAGGGAAAGAAGCGCGGGCCATGGCCGAGATCGACGGTGTAGCCGTCGTCTTCCGGGGCAAACCCGTCGGTGTTGAACGCTATCGCTTCCGCAACCAGCGTCCGAATCAGCCTCAACCCTTCAGCAGCGCCGGACTCCAACAGATCGAGGAATGGCGGCTGCGCCGGCGAGGCCGGCAGATAGTCGCTGTCGGCGAAGGTGAAGGCTCGCTCCATCGAGCGGTCATGGCGGCCGCGCCGCTCCCGCTTGTCAATGAGGCTCGACAGTATGAGGTCCGTAAGCTCGGCCGGCGCAACCGGCGCGATCACCTTGGAAAACGGCCGGATCGCCTTGACCTTGTAGCTGTCCCCCTCGGCGCCGAGCTCCCTTAAATAAGTCTTCAGTTGATCGGGCGCGAATTCGCCAAGCAAGACCGCAATCAGGCGCAACTGCTCTATCGTGCTACGCGACGCGTCGCTCGCCGCCCGGCCGAGGCTTCGCTCTCCGGGGATCGTCACCTCGGCGTCGCGAACATCAAGCTGACGCAGCCAGCCAAACAGCATGATGGCCGTCTGCTCGGCGAACGGTCGAAGGTGCTTGAGGAAATAGACCTGTATTTGGACCAGCTCGACCACCGCGCCGATCGCCGACATTGGAATCTCAGCAGCATGCGCCACCACCCAGCGCAGGACCAGAACTGCCGACCCGGTATTATTTGTACGATACGAGCGCGGCAGATTGACCTTGGAGCCGTCCGGCATCGTCATCAAGTCTGCCGTCGCCACGGTCTCGGCCGCCGCAATCGCCGTGCACAATTCGATAAGGCGAGCTGCGTCGTCTGCCAATAGACCAGCGCTGCACTTTTCGAGCAATTCGAAGCCGGCCTCCGACCGCGGCAAGGCGAGGACGGCTTGGCGCCGCCATGATCCGTGCGCCCCTCGCGGAGACAGATGAGCGATCAGATCGGTCCAGGCGCTGCAATCTGCCCCCGTCTCGAGCGCGAGACGTGCGGCGAACTCGATACCGCGCGCCACACGCGGCGATACCGGCACAGTCAGATCGAGTGCGGCCAGACGGCTCGGATTCTCTGCCATGTAGTTCCCGATCGCCCAGTCGCGCAGCACGTCGTGATAGAAGTTTAGCCGGTCGCGGCGCACTTCCTTGAGCGTCAGTGCCTCAAGCAGATGCGTCCGAGCAGAAGAATCCTCGGTCAGCTCGACCCCGTCTTCTCCCTTTATGGCACTCGCCGCGAGCGCTGCCAGCAGCCGCTGCGCGGCGCGCACCTCCGCAGCCGACGCGCCGTCCGCTCTCTTCCACCACGAATCGGCCATTGCTGCTTCGGTCCGAACCTCGGTCGCGCTCGGCACCTTCAGCAACCGGGATAGCCGATAGAGATTACGAGCAAGACCGGCGGCGGGATGTTGGGGGGCAAGCAACAGCCGAAGATCCGGCGCCTGATTAACTAGAATCGCGACTTCATCGTCCGACAAGGGGCCGACGGGTACCGGCTGCACGCCGCCCAGGGCGGCAACGATCTCTTCGTCGAGCCAAGGTTCGATATCGACATGGCCGGCAGTGCGCGTGGTAGCGATTACTGTAAAACCCGGAATCGTGCTCGCCGCGCGCATGAGCTCGATGATGGTGCGTTGGCGGCCTCGATCGTCGAACATATCAATGCCGTCGACGAACAGCATCGCGGCGCCGCTAGCGGCCAGATCGGTCAGGAATTCGCCCGCCGAACCCGGAATACCGAGCGCGTTAGAGAACGGTAGCCAGCCGCCTGCCGGCGTCGAGTCGCAGTCAAGCACGATGATCGGCGCTTGGCGCGCCACGCGCTCGGCGACGTGCCGAAGCACCCAGGACTTGCCGACACCGGAATCGCCACGGATTTCGATGAACCGATGCGCTTCGGACGCGTCATCCACCGCAGCGACAGCTTCCAATCGTGGCAAGGTCACACCCGCCACGCTCGTCCCGATATGGGAAAGCGTATTCCGCGCGAGTTCGGCTAGCTTGGCGCGTGCCAGCCCATAATCGCGGTCGCCGGCAAGCCGGAACCCTGCCTCGGCGAGATCGGCCCTGAGGCTATCTCGATCAATTTTACCGCCAGTGGTTCCGGTCTTGATCGACAGGTCGGTCAGCCGGCTCCATAGCGCCTCGGCACGGGCGACATCCTCGTCTGCCAGCGCCACCCGCGCGAGCGCCAGACCAAGGGCCCGGGCAATCGGCGCCATCGCTTCGAAATCGAACTCGAGGATGAGCATTCGCCGCAAAAGCAACCAGATCGCCTGGTCATTGTCAGCGATACCGCCGGCGATCAAATGCTTTCGCGTCGTCGCGACGAAGTCGCGCATGTCCTTGCTCGCGACGCCCTTGGCGTCGATGCGGTTGAAGAACGCTGTTGCGCTATCCGCAGTTCGCGCCCATTTGAGCACATCCTGATAGGCGCCCGAAATCTTGCGGCTGGTCCGTTGGGTCGCGATGCCGAGAAGATGCCGGTCCTCCGGGACAGAACCCACCGTGCTCAGCGCAATTTGCGACGCGACGTCCTGATAGACGCTATCGCCAGGCGAGAAGGTAATATCCCGCTTCGACTGGATTTCGAGGATGAAGTCGCCCGCCGATCCCACGCCCGAAACTATCAGGTCATCGAGCTTGAATCCCTGCTCCGTGCCCTGGAACCGAACGCTGACGACCCGGGCGTCAGGCAAGCCCGGTGCCCGATTGCCCGTCAGCAGCGCAAGCAGATATAGCGCGCCGAGCTCACCTTCGATATAGGCACCGGCTGGCCCCCGCGATGCTGGGCTCGAACCGCGCGCGATTTCGGAGCTGGACTCCTGTTCCACCATTGAGATGATTTGCAGGGAGTCGTCCTCCCGATCAAGTGGGCACAACACTTTGTTCTAGTTCACCTGAACGGTCGGCAGGTTCTGACTTCGCTGAAAACAGGTGAGAATGGCCGAGGCGCTTTGCAGCCGGCTGCCTTGCTGCCCGGAAGTGGACTTCTTTCTGGTTCCGAATTGGAAATAGCGGACTCTGAGGTCGCCACGAGCCTTATCTTACATGACCCGTGACGGGCAGCGAAGGCTTGAACCAGCACAAACCAGACCTGACCAAGTGCGCTCTATTTATTCCATCTGGGTCCAGACATCGAACCCATCTTAGCCGAGCTGCACACAACTGTGGTCGCGGCGCGTCAACGATCCTTGTCCGATCTGGCCGCGTTCTCTCGGTCCTTGAGAAGTCGCGTACGGAGCTGGCGGGCCTCGACGACAAACTCATAGGGGAGCGTCTCAAAGACGCCCTTGAGGCTGACCGGATCGTTGCGCGCCCAGAGATAATAAGGATCGACGATTTCCATGATTTTTACCAAGCGAGCCCATTGGATAGGTTTCGGCGAATCGAGCAGCCGATCGCGATGCAATAACGCGGCCGTTTCAAGGTGACGTTGACGGAGCGCCACGCGGGCGGCATCGCTTACGGCCGGCAGAGTTTCGGCTGCGAGTTGATCAAGCCAAGGTACCATCACAGCCGAAGGGATGACGGTGGCTACCTGAGCCGCCAAGACTCGGTCCTTTGAGCGCTGCGAGTTCGCCAGCGGGGCGAGTAGCGCTGCCAGCCTATCGCCCCCCAAATGCAGCCGAAGACGCCGCTCGAGTTCCAATCGAAGGGAAGGCTTTGCGTCTCGGTAGCGGAGTAGGAGTTCCGAGCCGGCGCGATCTGGGTCGATCTCAAGCATCAGGTCGGCCGAAGCTGGTACCTCGTGGCGAGTGAGCAAGCGCTGCGCGGCGAAATAGGCTTCGTCCGGATCCTCATTCCGCAAATAGCAAATGGCTGCGATCGCGTTCCCGCGGTCAAACCCCGAGTGGCGGTAAGCCGCGCGCAGCAGCTCGTCTCGAGCCCGGCTGTCGCCCGCCTCGGCCAGCAGTCGCATAAGCCCTCCGTCAACGATCAGGTGTCCGTTGGTCCGCGAGCGCCGCAAGAAGCTGACGACCGCAGCCCTGCCCTCGGGGTGGTCGATGAGCGGGCGCAGGTAACCTTGGCCCGACCATGATGAACTCCCTATGTCCTGCTCCGAGAGCCAGTCAATAACGGCGCGCCGGGCATCTTCGTCTCCGTGTTCGCCGAGGTAGGTAGCGACGAGGTGTGCCTCCTGGTGGATCTGCCCGGCAATCATCTCGCGCGCCAGCGGAAGCACTCTGGGCGTGTAGAAGCCCAGCGCCCGAAACGACGCCAGTATCCTGATTCTGATTTGGCGGGAGGTCCCTGGTTCCAGGAAGGTTGCGACTAGGCGGGACGCATCCTCCGCGGCTCGTAGGAAGCCAGTCAGAGCTGCGGCAGTGTCGAGAGATTGTGCGTCGCCAGCTGCGAGAAGGTTCGTGATGCGGAGGCGGAGCGCCGAGGTGTCCCGGCCGTTCGACGAGCGCATCTCCGCAGCATTCAAATAGATGGGGGAGCCGGTTCGAACCATGCTTTCGATGTGCGCGTCGCAACCGTGTACGGCGAGCGCTTCCATGTACAGGACCTGGCCAACGGACTGGGCGTCGGGGTCCACCAGGGCTGCCGACAGCGACCTCGTGACGGCGTGTGCCTCAGACCAGCGGGCGGCGATAAAGCCATCCTGGCGACCAAAGGTATTGGGTCTTGCGAGCTCGGCCACCACCAAGTCATCGAACCCCGGCCCAGCGATCATCGCCAGAATGCGTTCGCAATGGCCGCCGGTCACATCGCGCGTCATATCGATGCGGCCGCGACGCCGTGCAGCGAACGTCAGCAATTCGGCCTCGAGCGCCGTGCCGGCACGACTTCTCAGTCTGTCGAATTGCCAAGGTTCACAGAGGCGAGGAAGGAAGTCCAAGGGGTGATGCAGTCGCCCCTCCTCTCGGTTGGGATTTCCGGTCCCGTTGAAGACACGGAGCCTTTCGGTGAAAGCGTCGAGAACTTCGTCGAGCGTTTCGGCATTCATCGCCTCGGGTCTGTTGCGGTAATAGAAGATGAGCTCGGTCGGTGGATCGTCGCTCCTGCTCGCACGCATGCGGATCGCGTCAGCGAGGCCCTTTGGATCGGCCGCTGCCAGTAAGTCGAACCACCAATTGGAGGCTTTCCAGCCGTAGAGGTCGCTGCCCTCCGCCAGCTGCCGCATGGCATCGCTTGGCGCTAGCCGTGCGCGGCTTCGCAAGATGCGCTCTGGCATCCACTCCTGCGCACCGGTCCCGGCTGCGTCAAGTACCGTACTCAAGGACGTTTCGCGGAAATGGCCTATTGCCTCTACGAGCGCTGCGCTCGAGGACGTCATTAGCGCCACCAACCGCTCGCGATGCCTGTTCCAAATCGCTGACGCCGTATCTCCGTCAACCGATTTCTCATCCTTGAGCCGCCACAACAGCTGGTCGATCGCCGTCACGTCCGTTTCGGCGGCCAGCTTCTTGTCGAGCCACTCCGGGGCTGCGGCAACGGCGATGCGCAGCGCATCGGAACTCAACTCCCGCCGGATAATCGCGAGCGACCGTACCTCGACATCCGATGTGGTTGCGGCCTCGTCGTAGGCGGCCGTGCGCGCAAGGTGCTCGCCCCAGATCGAGTCAAGCGCTCTCGGAGCCGGCACCATGCGGGCCGCCCGCACTCCAATGTCGACGAGGCGCTCGACTCCCGACGTGATCTGGCGCTCGATCAGGTCCTCGACGGGCTGGGCATCCGCGACTGCGATGCTGGCGAGGGCGAATGGAAGATTCCTCAGGATTTCCGTATCACCCTCTTCACCGAGCTCGTGGGCGGCGAGATATTCCAGGGCGGGAAGGATGCGCGGGCCCAGGCTGCCGAAGCCGTTTGTCCACTGATCCTCGGCATGGTCTTCCGGGTGCATCCGCGCGATATGCTCACGGATAAGCATGGCAACGAACTCGGGCTCGCTCTGGCCAGCGAGCAGCCACAATGCGTCGAAGTAGACATAGCCAAGACGCGTGCCGATCGCTTCGCCACTCTTGGTTCGCAGAACGTCGATCGAGGCAAAACGGGCCTCGGCTTCCGTCGGAGACAATCCATCCTCCAGTATTGCTTCGACCAAAGATTCCGCGACCGCCCAGTTGAGCATTCGGTCCGCGGCGAAAGCGATGCGGTCGGCTACCACGCGCCGTAAAAGCCCGACCTGCTCAAGGCGCAGGATTGCGGGATCGTCGAGCCCCGCGGCCCGCATCTCGCCGATACGCCAAGGATAGTGGCTTTGCCCTGTCAGGAGTTGGCCGGCCAGCGACCTCAGGCAGTGTCGGTCGCTGGGATGGTCGAATTGCTCGCGGGCATCCAGGCTCGCGTAGTCCCAATAGGCGTTGAACAGCTGATACTCTGATACGCCCGACCAAGCATCGCGTTTGGGTAACTGAACAATAATGCTAGCGTGCACCGGCTTCAGAAGCAGTTCGAAAACATCGTCGGGCGTGGTCTCCAGCGCCGTGGCATGCCCATGTACGGTTAGGAAGCGGCGCAGTTCGGCACTCCGGAAATTGCCGATCTCAATGATCTGCAAATCTTGGCGAACCGAGCGGATCGCCTCGGTAATGCGCGGCTGGGCCGAGATGACGATGCGCACACCATGTTCGTGCCACCTGGCTCGCGCGAGCCGCTCCGCGAAGGTCCGATCCTGCACGTCATCGACATAGAGGGTGAGCCACATCCCGTCGGCGCGACGGAGCGCCTCGCGCAGGCTTTTGGCCATGACCGCGATCGGCGCGAGATCCGGATGCGCCGGTTGCCAGATCCGCTCCGCGATGAAGTCGAGAACCTCCTCGATTGTCGCGGGCGCGCGCATGAGGATAGCGAGCTCGCCGCGATCGATCTGCTCGAAGGCGAGTTGTGCGAGTGACCAAGTCTTACCCTGTCCGGACTCGCCCGAGAGGACGGCGAGATCGGCCACGACATCGGGCAGAGCTCGACGCACCTGTAGTTCAACGGCGTAGCCGATGAGGCGGGCGTCCTCTTGCAGATGATTGCCGAGCAGCGTCGGCAAGGACTGGATATGTGCAAGCAGGCGGTGCGCTCGCGGACTAACCAGGGCGAGCAGGTCTGCGGACGACAGCTTTGCCCCATTCGTTGCGAGCATCATCAATTGGCCAATCAACTGATGGCGCTTGTCACTCACGTGTTCGCCGGGCTCGATGAGCGGGGTAAGCACCTTGTCGATCTCGTCTAGGGCCGCCGCTGGATTGAATACGTGGATTTCAAGCCGATCGAGCAGATGGCGCAACTCGGCGGTAACCTGGTCTAGGCCAGCAAATTTCGCGAGGCGTCGCTCAAACTCTGCCGTCGTCAGGCGTTCAGAGCCCCATCGATGTGGTTTGCCAGTAGCCCACCCGCGCGACGCGATGTAGCCCTGAAGCGTAGCAAGGCCGGCCCCGTTGTTGGTGACGAAGCGAAATGTCTGGTCGGCAGCGATATGAACCGCACGCAGCAAGTCGGGAAACACCTTTGAGGCGACCTCACTGCTGGACCATCTACCCCGGCCGGTGCGCATCTTCACCTGTTCGACGATGTCGCGTGGTCCGCGAAGAAGCCTGTGGTCCCCGCCGTCGGAGGGTTCGAGATGCAAAATCATCTGGGCGCTGCCGTCCACAGGCGAAAGCGCGATGCTCATCTCGAGGCCGAGGTGAACGCTCCGCAAGATCTGCACGAGAAAGCCGGCGATCGCGCGCCGGCCCGGCGTTCCCGCGTCAAGGTCGATGGCAAGCGAGGCCGCGATCTGAGACGCCGCGTCGTTCATTGTGTTGGCTTCCTCAGGCCCATTCCATGATCGAGCGATGATTCGCTCTCAGAAGCAGCCTAGCCATCGGTGCGGCAAAGGCGAGGCGGAAGAAGGGACCTGGCAGTTGAAGCGGGCGGAAGCATCAGTCTACTTCGCGCCGACGTTTTTGTCCGCATTTCCAAGCCCGACGTTCCTGCACCGCAGGACCAAACTGTGAAACTCCCCGCATAGCAAATGGGCTGACGGGAGGGTCCACAGTCTGGGACGTTCAAGGTTGATATCGAGCCTTCGGACCGATGTTCACGAACGTCGTCCCGAGGATGCGGCGTGAGCGGGTCGATGTAAGTCGTAAATGGTCTCCGCCTTCGTTTGGGTTAGACAAGATCGGATTGAATCGGTGTCGCCATTCTCGAATGGCAGCTCAAGAACGGACGGATCCGCGAGGCTGCCAAGTGCCAAGCCTATCTCATCTACCGACCTGATGTGATGATACATCGCCAATCTCGGCGAGTGGCTCGATCTGGCGTCGTTCATCCTCTCCGACATTGTGGAAGACCCCCACGCCGTCCGAGCGTGGGCGGCGCGGTCTCTACAACGACATTCTGAAATGCGTGGCCGAACTCGAGCGCCCCGGCCTCACTGTGTTGTCGGGCGTCATGGAAGCGCCGCAACCGGGGCTGCCTGATTGGAAGGTGGCCATTGTCTCGGTGACGCCACGTCTGACCGATCCCGGCGCGCCCAAGCGCCGCCACGTCATGGTCGACCGCCGCTGCGTGGCACTGCCGCCGAATGCGCTCGCTGACGGCTAGGCAATGAGCGCGGTGCGCTCAGCGATGAATTGGGCAATCTGAGCCGGTACGAAACGGCGCGCATCGACATAGCCATCGGTGCGGAACACTCCATCGACGGCGCCATCGTCCACGCGCACGAACATGACGCGCTGATCTTCGCGCCCCATGATGATTTCGCGGATGGCACGGAATTCGACGTCACACCAATCCTTGCGCTGATAGTCCTCGCCGAGGAAGACAACGATCAGCTTGGACCGATTTCGGTAGATGTCCTGCAGGAGGGTGTCCAACGAGGGTCGCGCAAGCTGGGACACGTAGTTGTTGTCGTAGAAATAGGCATTGGGGCCGACGCGTGCTTCAAGCTCGCGGGCGACCTGCTCGACCAGTCCGCGCGCCTCACCAGGGAAAGAGAGGCCGACATCGAAAGTGTGCCGCGTGATGTCGACGGCCCTCCCGGCCTGCTGGGTCCATGACGGCAGCACGATGCCGCGTGCGGCATGGAGTTCCTTGGGCAGGTTGACATTCTTGACCGCCCAATGCGTGCGGTTCATTTCCCAGTTGCCGATATCGAGCTCGAAGCTGAGGGCATCGAAATCGGCCGCCACCAGGAACGGATCTACAGGGATGATCTCGTATTCGATCCGCACTTGGCCGCGGCGTACGGTGACCTCGCGGATGATGCCGAATTTGGGGTCGAGCTTGCAGCCGGCTTCGTAAGCGAAGATGGAAGGCAGACGAGTCAGTTCCTTCAGCGCTTCCTCGTCCAAGGCGCCGAACTGCTGGGCTATCTGCTCGTCGGTGTATTCATGGTGGCGAACGCAGCGGCTGGCGTCGAGCACGCAGGGATCGCCTTTCTACTGATCTTCCCATCCGGATACGAAGAGGTTGTACATGGCGTGCTTTCAAGGTGAGGCGTCAGGGCAGAAGCCCGACATCGTGGAGGAAGGCGGCGAGCACGGGCTCGACTGCGGCGGCCCGGCGCACATCGGTAAGGCCGATGCGGCGCGCCAGCAGGATCTTGGTCATGGGTTTGTCGTACTGAGGCCAGGCACCACGCAGGGCGACTCCCGATGCTTGCGTGGTCGGCGGCCGATGCTGGGCGAAGCCGTTGAGGTGACGCAGCAGCAGCGCCTCGTGGCAGGGGTCCTGCCAGATGAGACGGATGTCCAGCTGGTTGGCGAGCTGCTCGGCCTGTTGCCGACGTTGGTTATCGTTCTGCACCTGATCGATGTCGAGGAGCACTGCCCGACGCGCGAATTCCGAGCGGCGCCGGCGTCTCCGCTCGATCTCTTGTGCGGCGCGGCGCAAGCGGGAGGTGGGGTCACCCGCGCCCGGGCTGAGGTTCACGACTTCGAGGTGAACCGGACGGCCGGCGGCCTGCAGCAGATCGTTGAGCAACTGCCCATAGGCCTGTTCGGATTCCCCCTCGCAGCCCAGAAAGATCGGCGTTTTCGGTCTTATGGTCGGACGGCGCATCCTCATCCGACCTGGGGGACTGCGCCGTACACGCCGCCGAGATACTTCTTGTAGAGATTGTCGGTGCGGCGAACGGCGCCAACGTCCATCAGGCTATACACCTGTGACCGGCCCCGGCTGTCCTTCTCGCAAAAGACCACCTCTTCCTTGGCGAGATCGTCGAGCAGGGACGCCGAGTGGCACGTCATCCATAGCTGCGCGTCATAGGGGTTGCGTTCCGGGTCATAAAACCAGCGGACGATCTCCGGCAGGATCAGCGGGTGGATCGACTGATCCAGTTCGTCGACAAGCGCCACCCCTCCCTGCTGCAGGGCGAGCAGGATCAGGGGGAAGATGCGGATGAAGGAACGCGTCCCGTGGCTCTCGAGGCCCCAGGGCATATCCACATGCAGACCCTGATGCCGAAACAGTGCGACCGGTCCGGTTGCTGCCTGCACGATCTGCATCTCCTCGACACCGAGGTCGATGCGCTGCAGCTCCCGGTTGAGCGCCGCCACGACCGGCGGGTTCTGCGCGAGGTAGGTGATCACGGCCTGGTCGCCAAGATCGGTGCGGTCGATCAGGATGTTGCGATAGACGGCGGCGGCGGCCTCGAGGATGACCTTGGAGGCCTGGTGTTCGAAGAGTGCCAAGGTCGCGATGACGCTGGCATCCTCCCTTACCTTGTCGACCACCTGCGAGAAGCCGCTGAGCGGAAAGATCCTCGATCCCTGGACCTTACGGTCGGCATCCCGCTCGAAGACGCGCTGCCACTTGCCCTGGCCGTTATTCTTCATGCGCAAAGCTTCGTGGGTGACGGTCTTGATCACGCCATCTGTGGGTTGCAAGTGCAATTCGTAGCGGAAGGTTCCGACATCGTCGGCGACGGCGATCTCCTCCGCGCTGCGTTCGGCGCCACTCAGGTCGAGCAGACCGCCCAGCTCGATCGCGAGCCGGATCGGACGATTGGCGGATTCCGCGTCGTTGAAGCGCTCGAAGGGAAGACCGGGACCCTTGTGCTGGAAGCTCTCGCCGATGAACCAGCTCACGAAGGCCAAGGCACGCAGCACGGTCGACTTGCCCGAGCCATTGGGCCCGAACAGCGCAACCGCCTTGGCGACACGCTCTTCCGAGCGCGGGAAGATCGAACCAAATCTTTCCGGCAGATCCGGCACGTTCTTGCCGATCCTCAGGTCGAGGACCTGTGGATCGCGGATGGAATAGAAGTTCTCGATTTCGAGGCGGTACAGCATTCGCGCAATATGGGGTGCCGTATTCGTATTTTCAACCGAAATTTGTCGATTATACGTTTTAGTCAGCCAAAATGCTACCTGAAGTCGCGGGTTTTGACTTTGATTGGCTCCACCTTCAGCCTGGGATCTACGATATCGCGTGGCTTGATCCTCGGCAGCATCGAGATCTGCGCGCGGCTCTCGATCTGAAAGACCCCAATCGTGTCCGCCTTGCGGATCATGGCGTAGGTCGCGGGATCCTCGGCCGGGTGGCGAGGTGGAGCGTGAGGCCCCCTCGGCCAGGAGATCGAAGCTGCGCATCATGCAGGTGAGCATGCCTAGCGCCAAAACATCCACCTTCATGAATTTGAGAATGTCGATATCGTCCTTCTCCCATTCGATGACCTGCCGATCGGCCATGAGCACCGGCTCGATCGGCACCAGCTCATCGAGGTGGTCGTGGGTCAGGACGAATCCACCGGGGTGCTGCGACAGGTGACGCATCAGAGGATCCGGCCGCGCTTTCGGGCGGCGACACCGGCCGCCCACAAGATGGCGGCCGCTCCGTCGATGGCCCCGTTAGCGCCGCTGGCGACCTCATGCAGCGCCCCCAGCGCAAGCCCTCCTCCCAGCAGCACGCGAGCGATTTCGGGGACGCCGAAGAGTAGGACCTCGCGCCGGCGTGCAGAGCCGCTTTCCAGGCGTGCGATGCGCCCCCGAAGTTCGCGCAATTCACGACTGTTCGAGGACATGGCCATGCCCGTCGCGCTCGGCTCCGTTTTTCGATATGTTCTATCTTTGTTCCCATGACGGAAGAGTCAATTGCAGGCATATGGAGTGTTGATCTGATGACCGACGAATTGCCGAAGTTTTCCCGCGTGGAGCTTGCGCTCGGCGAGCGTGTGGGAAAAATCGCCGCGCCCATGATTAACCAAGGCATGGCGCTCGAAGAGGCCCTGACGGGCGCCTACCCGATAGCAGCGAGGCAACTCATCGACGCTGGTGAAGATGCGCAGGAAGTCGAGGCGGCTCTGACTCGTCAGCTCGCCTCTCAAGGGGTCCTGCCCGAGCAAGAAACCTTAGAGATTTCAAAGCCGCTTCACGCCGCGCTCATGGAGAGCTTTGAGGACGGGCTGATCACGCTGCCCGAAGGGCCGGTCCGTCTCGACGAAGTGACGGTCAAGGCGAACACCGGCTTTAAGATGGTGCTCTACCCGAACGAGTCGCAGCACGCCGGCTTTCCCCACGTGAAGGTCCAACTACAGGATGGCGACATCAATATCTCAATCGAGGAAGAACCTCGCGTCGTGGCCGGCAAGCGCAGCCTTCGCGGCGAGGCTGCTGCCCTTCGTGCCGTGAAGGACCACAGGAAGAGCCTGCTCGAGGAGTGGCACGCGACCCGGCCCGACGACCAGAAACTTCCGAAAGCCGCGAGCTCCGCACCGCCAAAACCGCCAAACCAGCCCTGATCGGGCCTTTAGGGGTGAGAATCCTCGGACGGGGGGAGTTACTGTGTTCTATGGGTTTCCCTGTAATCGGTATGCCCTATGCGTCCTGATTGCGATACGTCCTTCTTTGGGCCAAGTGAAACTTGAGAAGCTCGCCAATCGCGGAGCCGGTTGATTCAGGGCGGTGGATTTCGATGACTCGCTGCGGGCACTAGACCGCCAGATCCGCGAAGCGAGTGGCAAGAACGAGGGTTGAGAAGCGACCCAGCACCATAGCCTACAGGAAGAACTTCAGCATTACGCCGCACGCATTCGCGAATAGTTATCATCATCCTGGAAGCGGTGAGCATGCGGGCCAGAAACTTCCTCACTGACCGGGATCCTCGCTCCTTCTCTTTCGCGGCTCTGCCTCCAAGAAATCCCAAAGCCATGTTTCGATCGCTTCGATTGGATTGTCAGGCTTCGTATCCCGTAGTTTTTCGGCCTGCGCGACAAACCCGGAGAACATGCCACGAACATCCTCGGGAGCCGCGGCAGTCCGTTTAAGCATCTTCACCGAATTGTGGGCGTAACCGAGAAACTGAGCATTCCGCCCCTTGATCTCTGCCAACATCGCCTCGGTGATGCGTTCGCTCGGGGCGACGAACTCGACATCCACCCAGTCGACGTAGAGCGAGGCATTCTTCCCTTGGTTCGACGTTTCGTGAAACTCGGCCTGGCTCTTCTTGAACGCCTCTATGGCTCCCTTGAGATCACCGCGCCGCTTGGCGTCTTTCTCGGCCTCCGATTCTTCGAGCATGTAGGCATTGGATTTGTTCTTGGATGCATGCCGGGCAAACGCGGCAAGCACCTTCTTCTGGTCGACCTCGAGCCCCATGACCAGGCTCATTCCCCACGCCCCAAGAGTGTCGACCTTGGAGCATTCCTCTAACGAGATCTGATGCAGGCACAGGGCTCGTGCCACTGCTCCTGCCTTGGCCAGGAGTTCCGCCTCGAAGAAGAGGTGCTCCGCGTTATCAAATGTCTTCTCCGCTCCGCGGACGAGGACCTCCAGGGACGCCAGGTCCGGTTTCGCATTGTCTTCGCTCACGTTGCTCCCTTGTTACTTAGTAGCGTTGCTTCATGTAGTCCGGCATTCACTCACCGCTGCACATAAGGTCGCGATCGCGGGCGGTTCATCGCATTCCATCCCATGGCGACCGCGATGGGCTCGGTGAGTTCTTTCTTGCAAACAACCGGATCGTCCATAGCAACTGAGCCCGCCAATTTTCAGCAGAAGGCGATAGCGGGCGACTAGTCGTCAGGAGCTCACGTTGCGCGCCCAGAAATCAGCGCTGAAATTGTCCAGCCGGTCATCGTCACCGAGCCTAACTTCAAACTGACCTGGAATGCCCGCTCCGTCACGGCCCGCCCGGAAATAGTCGCGCACTGACCAATGAGCCAACCGCTCAAAGTGCTCCCATTCGTAAAGCAGGTCACTCTCACGGTTCTCCGCAAGTTTCCTGGCGCTCGGCTTTCGCTTAGGCTTCGGCTGAGCGAGTGCAAGATAGTCCAAACGGGGCCGGACCTTGTGCTTGAAGACAATGGACCCGGAAGTCCATTCATCCCCGGTCGCCCGGCGCCACCGGTAGCTGACGCGAACCTGCATGTTCTGGGTCAGACCAAATGGAGGCATCGTCGGATCGTAGACAAAAAATAGCTGGCTCTCGCGTTCCTCGACCTCCATGCGTTGCTTTATCTGGGCGAACGCAAAAGTCAGATCACTGCCGGCCTTGTGAGCGGAATATAGCGTCTCTTCGCGCTTCTTGGCCGACTTCGCGATCCTATACGCCGCAAGCGCTCGATCGAAGTACCGAAGCTTGGTGGCCACGTACTCTCCGCAGTCGTAGAGTGGTAGGCTGCTGAGTTTTCCGAGGTGCTCTGAACTGATGGCCTGATCAACCAAGTCATGAAGCGCACCGCTGTTAATCGCGCCGATGGCCTGCTTCTCGCGGTGACTTAGGTTTATCAGCCCCATCTCGCTCTCCGTCCGCATAGATCACACCGTCACGTTCAACGCATTTGAGGTATCTGACAACACTCTTGTACGAGAAGCACGCCCAGAAACATGGCTACAGGTCAGATGACACCTTTTGCCACTATCGTCCTTGACCGGATGAGTTGAGAGCCCGTCGACCGGCTGCTGCGCTTCATCGCCACGCACGCGCAGGTACCCTGCCACCGCGCACTGATACCGAAAAGTGAGGCCTTGTTTGCCTTCTCCCCTTGCTACCGCGTTGCCCGGCGAACGGCCCGACGGATGACTTCGCTCGAATCTGGATCGGGGTGCTCGCCACCGCCTTTCCATTCATCAGAACCCAGCCATTCTTCAAAGTAGAATAGCCATGTCGCAATCCATGGAATGAAGGTCTGGTCCAGGCGCATCGACCCCACCCACTCATGCGCTTTGGGCAGGTGCAGGCAGAGGCGGAGTGGATCACGGTAGACGTGGGGCAATTTCCTCTCGCCAGCAAGAAGCTGAATGTCCGGTTCCAGCACGACAGCCTTCGCTGATCCGCCTCGCTCATAGCTCAGACGGACGCGATATTCCCGACTCAAGGGCGTGGGACGAACATGATATTCCCAGGTCAATCCTTTTGCATTCAACGCACCGTCGCCCGCACAAATCGGGTTCGCTCGCAGGAACAAGAATTGCTGTGCGGGCGTGAGATCAGGACGGGTTGACCAGCTCATTAGTCACCGAAGTACGTGTTCTTCGGCACAGCGGTTGCCGCGGCGCTGTTGGTCAACGTAAGACCGATCATCGGCGCAACAAAAAGCTTTTGCGCCGCACGCGCGCCTGAAATCTGTTCCGTGCGGGCATCCATGACGCGCGCCACGACGGTCTTGCCGTAGGAATCGCCGAGTTTCTTGGTGATACGATCGAGGCCTTCAAGTTCAGCGAGGTTCTCGAAGTCGGCGAGCGCCTTGGCGTGCCACGCATAAAAAGCCGTGGCCCGCGCAGGTTCCTTGTTCCAGCGCTCGGCAAAATTCTCACCGATAGTCGTTTCGTTGGCGACAACATACATCCGCTGGCCGTTAACAAACGGCCGATCGATGAAGTGAGGCATCATCCGGATCGTAGCGATGACGACGTCAAGTTCGGAGTCAAAGGTGAACGTGTTCACGCAACACTCGTAGGCTTGCGCTGCCAGCGTCGTAATGACAATGGAGATTGGTGCGATGTCTGCCTCGATGTCGAAGAAATAGATATCGCGGTGGCGCTTCAGCAGCTGAACCGTGCGGCGCAAAATGCCCTTGACCCTCATGTGAACAGGAAAGGGCTCGATATTTGCCTGTCGGTCAGATGCAATGGCCTTTTGAACCTTGAGGCGGGGCCGCATTAAGGCGCGTTTCTCGAACAGTGCCCGATATCCCTTTGGGTTGGTGGGCTTGAATTCGCTAAGGCTTTTATCCGGTACCAACTCGCCGCCATTGTTGCAGCTAGCGTTCACAATTGTCGGTGAAACATCCAGATGGAATTCGCGGGCGTAGTTCAGACGCCAGCACCGCTTTTTCTCCTCAAGCATAGCGGCATAGCGTGCATTTTCGCGAAGCCGGTCGCCAACGATCTTCTTCAGCTCAGCTGGCGGGCGCACCGAAGCAAATCGGAAAACAAGGCAGATAACATCAACATCAAAATCCTCGCGGCCGAGTGGCTTCACGGAGGTGCCAAGCCCCGCCGATCCATGCGGGTAAACATCGATGTGCTGCAAAACAGGATTGTCCGACGAGGAGAACCAATCTGCGACCGCCTCATAGCTCGCCTTGGCGGCCTGCATTTGCGCGGTGGTCAGTTCGAGATCCTGACAGATCTCGTCCAATATCGAATAGATCTCGGATTTGCGCAGCAAGACATTTTGCGGCACGAGGCTTCTGGCAAGCTCGTTCATTTCATCACCTCGCTCAGTTGGTAGCATGGCACAAACGGCTCTGCCGGTTCCCTCAGAAACACGGGTTCGATGCGCGCCCGGTCGCGGCGAGCCGCTGCCGCGCCCATCCCCTTCAACTGAGTAATTTTGCGGGTGTCATCGAGCTTGAAGAACTTTTTTGGCACATCCGGGCAGAATCGAAACAGCGCCTCGCGCTCATATTCGTGACCCGTGAGCAACTTAGCCATCCCCATGGCACTGCGCGATTGACCGTCCATAAATAAACGGATGACATCAGAACCAAGGACGCCCCAGCCGGGCGCCTCTCCGATCATGTAAACTTCATTCACACAGCCAAGGCTGAGCACCCGCAGGCTGGTCGAAGGCCAACCCAGCAAGGTGATGGCTTCAACGACTGCCATTGCGATCGGGTTGTTGCACCACGTGCCGCCGTCAAGCAGGCCGACATCGTCTGCAGTACGATGCCGCTTGAAATAGGTGGGGGCCGCCGCCGTGGCCATCGCCGCATCAAGAGCAGACTTCTTATAGTCCGTCTTCAATCGGCGATGATGCGCCGTCTTGTAGATATAGACACTGCGCAGGTCGGCATCCCATGCCGGGACCAAGAGCCGCGTCTTTGCATCGCCAATGCGCTTGCCCTCAAGCACACCGTCTAGCTCGGCGCGCAGCAATTCCGCGTCATGCTTTGGCGCGGCGACGTGGCGAACCTCTCTCAACAGGTCACCGATGCGGGTCCAGATGAAGCCGCCGGCCTGCCCGAAGATATGGGGGCCGCGATGAACGTAGAGATCGAGGAGCCGCTTGGCGGGCAACCCCAACGCAAGACCGATTGCCAGAATGCCACCGGTCGAAGTGCCGGCAATGAGATCAAAATACTCGCCGATTGGTCGGCCGATATCTTCTTCCAGCGTAGCCAGGAACGACGCTGGTTGAGTCCCCATGATACCGCCGCCGTCGATACACAATATCCGGCGGATCGGCTCCGAGGTTTTCTCATCCAGCGTCGGCATTGTCATCCCTTCGGCGGATACGGGTCATTCCCGTATGAATTACGATCGCGAATTTCACCGTTGGGGCGATGGATCACGACTTCGCTTTTCTGGTTGATTGCGATCTCACGCGCTGCGCGTTCGGCATCCGCCTGGGTGCCGTGCGTGGATGTTACCCTTTGGTTCCCGGCTCCCCGGACAGCCCATGCATTGTCATGGGGGACGACGTGCTGATTTTTACCAGCCATGCTACTCTCCTTCTTTCCTTGACCTGATTCGCAAATAGTAATACGATTCTGTACGTTCTGTCATAGGCCGAGCCCAAAAAAAGTCCCTTTAGGGGCTGACGATCTAGGTAAGGAAGTCTATACGATCTGTCATGACTGAGTCAAGCATCCCATCCACCTTCGCCGCCCGCCTGCGTGACATCCGTGAGAAAAGAGGACTGAGCCAATCCGAGCTTGCCCGTGAGGCCGGGATGCAGCCTTCGGCCATAGCCCACTTCGAGGCGGGCAGGCGCAAGCCATCTTTCGATAATGTTCGCGCACTCGCAAAGGCCCTGAAGGTCACCGCTGACTATCTGCTCGGCACCAAGACGACCACAACGGCCTTCCGCGACGAAGAAAAGTTGTCCGCAAAGGACCGCAATTTTATCCAGAACATCATCGACACGATGATCGGCGACAAGAAGTAGGATCCGCCCTTGGCAGGCTTCCGGCTAAAGATGGCAACACAACTCGGCGAAAAAATCGCCGCCGAGTTCGGCTTTCATCAGTTTCCGGTCGATCCGTTCGACATCGCACGGCAAAGAGAAATTGCGGTGCAGGCCAAGCCTGCCGACGTGAAAGGCGTATCGGGCGCGATTATTTTTGCGAACGACAAGGTGACCATCATTTACTCGAATGAGTATGAGAACGCCGGTTTCGAACATTTCTCCCTCGGCCATGAACTGGGCCACTATTTTTTACCAGGTCACCCGGAAGAGATCATAGCGATGGGCGGGGCGCATATGTCCCGTGCTGACTTCACGCAGAATACGTCAATCGAGCTTGAAGCGGATCATTTCGCGAGCGGGTTGCTTATGCCGACGGCGCTGACACGGAAATTTCTATCGAATAATCAGGTCGGCCTAGACGGCATTCTGAAGCTGGCGGATGAAGCCGGATGCTCATGCACCGCTGCCGCAATCCGAGCCGCCGAATGCAGCGCTTATCCGCTCGCAGTGATCGTCTCGCAGGGTGAGCACATTGCCTACGCTTTTATGTCGAACACCTTCAAGGATCTGGACAAGCTTTCCTTCTTGCGAAAAGGGATGCCTTTGCCCGACAGCGAGACATTGCGCTTCAATAGGAGCCCCGCAAATGTCCTGCATGCGCGGCGTGCCAATGCAGAGACAAACCTCAAGGATTGGTTCGATTGCCCGAGGCGATTGACCCTTGATGAAGAAGTCATCGGGCTTGGAAAATATGGCTACACTCTAACGGTGCTCAGCAGCGAACTCTTGCCGGATGATCCCGGCGAAGAGGAGGACGAGGATGCTGTCCTCGAAGAGAGCTGGACCCCTCGGTTCGCCTACAAGCGATGATCGAACGAGCTATCGTTTGGCGCGGGTCGCGCAAGTCCAGCGCTTTGTATGTGTAATGACTACGAGCAGCACATGATCTGGGCCGAGTCTGCCGGATCCCCACGGCAGATCGCGCGATTCATCTATTAATCAGGTATAGGCAAACGCAGCGCGGTTATTCGCCCGCCTCTTCTCCGATACCCTATTGTCCGGCGGAAAAGTCGGGCATGATGGCGCCCGCCAGCAACTTCTCCTTCGACAGTAGACCAGCATCCTCGAGTGCCTCGAAATCCGGCAGGTCGCGCAGCGTGTCGAGCCCGAACTCCAGCAGGAATTCTTTTGTCGTCACATAGGTGTAGGGCGCGCCCGGCGTTGGGCTGCGCGGACCGGAAGCGATCAGGCCGGCACCGCGCAGATGACCAATAAAATCGCGACTGATCTCCTTGCCGAAGAAAGACGACAGTTCGGCACGGGTGATCGGCTGGAAGTAGCCGATGCACATCAGCACCAAAACCTCCGACTGCGTAAGGTCGGACGTCTTCCCACTTCCACCTACAGCAGCGCGGATGGCGTCTGCATAGGCAGGCCGGGTCAAATGTTTCCAGCCGCCGGCGACCGAAACCAGATCGTAAGGGCGGCCGCGCAGCTCCTCGCGGATGTCGTCGATGAGAAGATCAATGCTGCAGCTTTTCCCGACGATGCGGGCGAGCATTTCGCGGTCGACCGGCTCGCTAGCGGCGAAGATCGTTGCTTCGACCCGGTGCATCCATTCACGCCAACGCGCTTCCGGCGGCAGATGATCCAGTTCCCGGTCAAACAGCTGGTCAGCTGATCGACGGTCATCTGGCCGGCTCCCTCCTCGCCTACGTGCACTCTCCGCCATTGTCTTCACAGCCCGTAGATGCGGAAGGTGGCGCGGCCGGACAATTCACGCACGGCACCGAGCTCGACCAGCCGGTCGAACAGGCGGCGCAGGCCGCGATCGCTCATGCCGGCGATTTGTTCCGAGGCGACGATCGCGTCGTCAGAGAGCAGCTTTTCCACGACGACGTCCGCCGCCTTGGCCCTGAGTTGCGGCGCAACCGCAAGCAGCCGGTCCGCGCGGCGCTCGAGTTCGGCGAAAAGATCAATGGCGCGCAGCGCAGCGCGCGCCTGCGCGGCCAGCAGGCTTTTGGCCCAACCCGCTTCCGTTTCGGCGCCGGCAGCCAGAGCGGCAGTCACTGGTCGACGCGCCCGGCCCGTACCCACAACTAAGGTCGCTTCGGCGCCCAACAAAGGGATTGCATGTGTCCAGCCTAGCCGCTGCGCGAGCAAGACATCGGCAAGCCAGGCTCCGAGAACGCGCCGGAAGCCGCAACGCTCCGCGGCCGTGAAGGCCCCGACCAGCGTTTCGACCGTGCCGGTGTTGGCGGCAAGCTGTCGCAGATCGTCCGTCAGATCGCTGACCGCCTCATCGTTGAGCGTGAGACCTAGATCTTCCAGCACCGCCGCGACATTTTTCTCCGTCAGCAGATCGTCTGCTGGCCGAGATGCCAGCCGCCGCCAAGCAAGAAGGAAAAGGCCGGCGGGACCGACATTGTCGCCCGGTCTTGTGAACAATACGGCATCGCGCAAGGCCGCTTCGTCCTCGACGCGGCCGGCCTGCTTTGCCGTCATCGCCGCCGCCCCAAGCGCCAGCCGCTGCCGCCAGGCGCCGGCCCATCGCTCCTGCCGGCGGACCACCGCGTCGAGCGCGCCGATGGCGGCGCCGGCAGTGAGCGCGACGTCCTCAACTTCTTTTCTCGCAAGGCTTTGCGCGTCCGGGATGGCGCGGCGCAGCCAGGCCGGCACCGTTGCGATCGGCGCAGTCAAAGGGGCACCGGCAAGCGTGGCGTGGTGGCGCGGAGAGGGTTTGGGGCGCAGAATCATCGCAAACACGATGAATCATGGCGGCGCTTTTGGCAACCGGAACGGACAAAAAGCGCTGTGCCTGTCATGCTTACATAATGAACGATAATGTTGCATTATCATTCGTTGTTTACGAGGCTGGGGGACCATGGTAGAATACGCCTGAAAGGTAGACTTTTGGAGTCTTTCGTGTCCCTAAACATCAAAAATCCAGCCACCGTTGCTCTCGCCGATGAACTCGCACGCCGCCAGGGTATCAGCAAGACAGCAGCCATTCATCAGGCCCTGAGCGAGCGGCTGCATCGCTTGGGCTTTGGAGAGACCGCTCAGGAGCGTCTGCTGGCAGAATTGCGCGCCATCCGAGAAAGAGTGGCACGATTGCCTGAACTGGATGGTCGCAGCGACGAGGAGATCATCGGGTATGACGAGCATGGAATCCCTAACTGATGGTGATCGATACCTCAGCCGTTGTAGCGATCCTTCGGAGCGAGCCTGAGGCAGCAAGGCTGGAACGAGCGCTGGTCTCCGACCCAATCCGTCTGATCCCGGCAACCTGCGTGCTCGAGGCACGCATGGTGCTGGTCAGCAGGCGCGGCGAACACGCATTGGCCGAGATCGATCTTTGGCTGCGCAAAATCGAGGCCGACATCATTCCTGTCGACTCCGAATTGGTTGACCTAGCGACCCAGGGTTGGCTGACCTACGGCAAGGGCCACCACCCGGCGGCGCTGAATTTTGCCGATTGCCTCTCCTATGCTTTGGCAAAGCGTGCAGATGAACCGCTGCTTTTCGTCGGCAAGGACTTCTCCCAAACGGATATCGAAGCGGCATGAGCATGGCTGGCGACGCGCAACGATCATCGGCTGCTTCCGGCGATGACGACATGCCCGACATCATCGACGTCGTCATGGAGATGGGCGATGCCGACCTAGCCTCGTCCCCTCCCCTTCCAGCCATTGCCAATCCCAGCCTGCCTGCGCATCTTGAGGCGCTCGCCGGCCGCGCGCGCGACTATATCGAGGCGGCGAGTTCAGCCAACACGCGCCGCGCCTACGCAGCCGACTGGAAGCATTTTTCGAGCTGGTGCCGGCGCCAAGGCATCGAGATGTTCCCGCCCGATCCTCAGGTCGTCGGACTCTATATCGCCGCCTGCGCGTCAGGTACGGCCACTGGCGACAAAAAGCCCAACACCGTTTCAACCATCGAGCGCCGGCTTTCGTCGCTCTCCTGGAATTTTGCCCAGCGCGGCGAACCGCTCGACCGCAAGGACCGGCATATCGCCACGGTGATGGCCGGCATCCGCAACACCCACGCCTCCCCTCCCCGGCAGAAGGAAGCGATCCTGCCCGAGGATCTGATCGCCATGCTCGAGACCCTCGACCGCGGCACGCTGCGTGGTCTGCGCGACCGCGCCATGCTGCTTCTGGGTTTCGCCGGCGGCCTTCGCCGATCCGAAATAGTCGGCCTCGACGCCGGCAGGGATCAGACCGAGGACGGACGCGGCTGGGTCGAGATTTTTGCCGAGAAGGGTCTGCTTGTCACATTGCGCGGCAAAACCGGCTGGCGCGAGGTCGAAATCGGCCGCGGCTCCTCCGACGCCACCTGCCCGGTGGCCGCTCTGCAGACCTGGCTAAGACTGGCGCACATTGCGCACGGACCTCTGTTCCGGCGCGTTGCTGGTCAAGGCAGAGCCGTCGGTGCCGATCGCTTGAACGACCAGGAGGTCGCACGCCTGGTCAAGCGCACGGCGCTCGCCGCCGGCGTGCGCGGCGATCTGTCGGAGGGCGAACGGGCCAAGAAATTCGCCGGCCACTCCCTGCGGGCCGGCCTCGCCTCGTCGGCCGAGGTCGACGAACGCTATGTGCAAAAACAGCTCGGTCACGCCTCGGCCGAGATGACTCGAAAGTATCAGCGCCGGCGCGATCGTTTCCGCGTCAATCTCACCAAGGCGTCCGGGCTCTGAAAAGCCCCCTCCCCTGCCCCGTTTTGTCCGCTGGGATGAGGCGGTCAGATCTCAGGCGATAACAATACCTCATCGAGCACAGCGAGCGCTGTATCCAGACTATCGGCGGCCGACGCTTCGTAGTCAGGCATGATCATCAACTGCGTTATGGCACGGCCCACAAATTCCGGGTTTAGCTTTTCCAACCGATCCTTGGTCCGGGAGACCTGTTCCGGGAATGCGCGCAGATTGAAGCGAACAAATGACGAGGTCTCTTATCCCCGACACGAATAGCTCGCGATCTCATCGGGATTTCCCTTACCGTCATAGGCAGCTTGAGTGGGATAAGCGCAGATCGGCTGGTGCTTGCCAGGGAATGCCTTGCTGCCAGCCGCGAGAGAGTCCGGAGCCTTGTCTTGGTTTATCCAGCCCTCGATGGCGGCCAAAGGATCAAAGTCGTCGAAGGCTTGGCCATCGCCGCAGTGGGTCATCCCCGGGATTATGAACATGCGCACGAAACGGCGAGTCGCTTCCAAATCGCCGCCGCCTGTGACCTCGACGACTTGCTTGTACCAGCGCACCAGATCGTTGGCCGAGAAGACCGGATCGGAAAGTCCCTGAAACAAGAGCAGCTTTCCACCGTGGGCAGCGAAGCTGGCGAGATACGTGCCGGTCGCATCATTGAGCTTGGCCGTATCCGCAACGCGTGCCGGATCCTTGTCGAAGTCGAACTTCAGGGGGTCAAAATTCGGCGCCGGGGGCGTCATGAAGTAGTATTGAAGCGAGCGGGCTCCCAGAACGATGTTGTTTGCATCCGACTGGGAAGTGGGGGATTTGCCCAGCTTCCACATTCTCCAGTCCGCGCCCGCAACGCCCGTATCATATGGCCAATCGCTGTAAAGCTTTTCGCCATCGGAGCTTTCCGGACCCGCGAACGCGCGGCTCATGGCCTGCACTTGACCAGCCGTGAGGCAGCTGTCCGTCTTATCGCCTTGGCAGGACAGGACCTTTGGGTCGAACCGGCACTGCTGCCAGGCGTTGGGCCATCCTCAATGCCATCGCGGGCATCACAGGCAGCGAGAACCGCGTTGGCGACGAGGTTCAGATCCTGCTGGGAGAAGGCGCGGGATAGAATGGGATGGCCGGCCTCATCCTTGGGAGCGATGCTCATGTACTCGCGAGTATCCCAGGCTTGGGCAATGTTGGCGGCACTGAGACGAAAACCCGGGCTACCTGCAACAATCCCGTCGAACTCGAGCGGATATCGCTGAGCCGCTATCAACGCCTCACGACCGCCATTCGAGCATCCCATGAACACCGACTTTTTCGGAGCCGCCCCATAGAACTTGGCCACCACCTGCTTCGAGACCGAAGTGACTTTGCCAATGGAGGCGTACGCAAAATCAATGCGTGCGGCTTGATCGACCCCGAAAGCCGGATCGGGGCTTGGGTGCCCGCCATCCATGCTTACAACAGCGTAGCCGCGCAAGAGCCCGGGAGCCGCGGTCGAGTTCCGGCAAGGAATGGTCCCGACGGCCGGCGCCAGGAAGCCATCAACTGCGCCGCCGCCCTGGAAAAGGAACATGTCGTTCCAGGTCGTCGGAAGACGCACCTCAAACCGGGTGCCATATGATTGACCATCGACCCCCTGGCGTTTCCCGATAACACCTCGGACAAGGCAGTGCCCGCCCACTTTTACCGCCTGAGGCGAGGCGCCGGTGAATGCAGTGAAGGGATCTGCGGGGATCTCCTGCGGCTTTTGAAGGCTAGCCTCGGTAAAGATCACGCTTGGAATTGTGAGCTTGGCGATGGACCGGCACGCCTGATCCGACGCGTTTGCCGCCAGTGCAGGCGCACATACACATATGATCGCCAAAATCAGTGCCAGGGTGCACCCGCGGTCCCGCAGCTTGAGCCCGTTAGCCAAGAACATACCCATCCTCCCTGGATGCCCCCGATAGCCCGAAAGCTGATCGCATTGGTAGCTAGTTGTGAGCTTTCAGAAGGTTATCCATCCGGTCCGAACCGGGAAAGCTGAGGTTGTCGAAGCTTCAGTGATTCCAGTGGGACCGGATGAACATCCATAAGAGTACCCGTCTGACGCCGCTCGGTCGAGAGCGAATTGTAATGCAGGTCGAGAGCGGACAGACGCCTGAGGCCGTCGCCAAAGCCGCAGGCGTCTGCCCGCGGACGGTTCGCAAATGGCTCGACCGGTATCGCGCCGAGGAAATGCCAGGATTGCGGGATCGCTCATCTCGCCCTCATCGGCTGCGCCGGCCGACGCTGGTGCGCGCGAGCGGTTGGATGGGCTTCTGACCGAAATGTTGGCCGGTAACATAAGCCGCTTCATCTTGCTTCGCAAGTTCGAGCTCGGCAACTGTCGTAAGCAGATGAGTTGTCCGGGTTAGGTAGCAGACGAGTTGTCCGGTTTGATCTTCAGCGAACGGAGGCTGGGGATGAGACGGGCAGCATGGCTACAGGACCGCAGGATGCAGAAGTTTCGCGACGTATTGAGCCGGTGGGATCGAGGTGATCTGTCGATGCTGGAGGCTGGTGAGTTGCTTGGGATGTCGGAGCGTCAGTTCCGGCGCTATCGCGACCGCTACGAGGAAGAGGGTGTCGCCGGCCTTATCGACCGTCGGCTGGGCAAGGCCTCGCCGCGACGGGCGCCGTGCGATGCGGTGGAGGAGATGCTGTTGCTTTACCGGGAGCGGTATTTTGGCTGGAACGTGAAGCACTTCCACGAGCACCTGGTTCGCGACCACAATTTCTGCTGGAGCTACACCTGGACGAAGGCGCAGTTGCACGCAGCCGGTCTGGTGGAGCGGGCCAAGCGGCGCGGGGCGCATCGGCGCAAGCGGCCCAGAAAGCCGTGCGAGGGCATGATGCTGCATCAGGACGGCAGCCGGCACGAGTGGTTGACGGGTGAGCCGCCGCTCGACCTGATCGTGACGATGGACGATGCGACGAGCACGCTCTATTCGGCCTTCCTGGTCGAGGAGGAAGGCACGGCCTCAAGCTTCCAAGGCCTGTTGGAGACGTTTGCGGCCAAGGGTCTGGCGTCGAGCCTCTACAGCGACCGCGGCAGCCACTATTTCCACACGCCCAAGGCCGGGGAAAAGGTCGACAAGGAGCGGCTCACCCAAGTCGGTCGGGCGCTAGTGCGGCTCGGCGTCGAGCATATACCGGCCTATTCGCCCGAGGCGCGCGGACGCTCGGAGCGCACCTTCTCGACGTTGCAGGAACGACTGCCGAAGGAACTTGCACTGGCCGGGATCACAGACATCGAAGCGGCCAACCGCTTCATCGCCGAGGTCTACCTGGCGGCTCACAATGCCCGCTTTTCGAAGCCGCCCGAGATCGCCGACAGCGCCTTCGTCGCCGCCGATCCGGACCAGCTCGCCGAGATCCTGTGCATCGAGGAGGAGCGCGTGGTCGGCCGCGACAACACCATTGTCTTCGGACGGCTCAGGCTGCAGCTGCCGCCAAGCCCGATCCGTCATCACTTCGTCAAGGCCAAGGTCAAGGTGCGCCAATATCCCGACGGCACGCTGGCCGTCTTCCACGGGCCACGGTCGATCGCCCGCTACCATGCGGACGGGTCGTTGCGCGGGCAGAAAACCGAGATCAGGAGTGCGGCGTGAACCGCTTCGACGCACCTCCTGCAACAAACAGAAGCGGACATCTGATGTGCTACAAAACCGGACAACTTGAAAAGCTACCGACAGTTCGAGCTCGGCAACAATTCCGCGGCGGCAAACCGGCTGCTTGACCGACTGGAGTTCCTGCGCGGTGGGTCTTGATCCGCAAGTGCTCGCCGGCATCCGCAACACCGCATCGCTCGCCTGCGTCGGCAGGGTGAGCGCTATGTTCACCGATGGCTTGCGCGATATCAGCTCGGATCGACGCTGGGCGATCCTTGCCGTTTGCGCCGTGGAATGGGAGGCGGCGGTCGCCGATGCCGTGGTCGAGACCCATGACCGGATCGTAAGGAAGACCTGGCGAGAGAATAAGGAGGAAACGGGCTTGACGCTGCAGAGGCTCTATTCGGCCGACATATGCGAGCAATTCTATGAAGCGGACCGCGACGCCATTAGCCTCCTGCCGGTTTTCGTGGGTTTCGCGGGGTCGACAGAGACGGTGCGACTGAATGCCGAACACAGCGAGTTTCAGTGGGTCCCCTTCGATCAAGCGGTCAACATGGTTCCGTTTGCCGGGCAGCGGAACGTGCTCAGGCACGTCCAGAAAGAGTTCGTCGAGCAAGAGCCAAATCGCTGGCTGTTAATTCATCCGCCACGCTAGGCAGCCGGGACGACGCGAGCGGCCGATTCCCACCCCTCCGGGCCGTCAGGGAAGGTGGAAAATCGACCCAAAGCGTCCTCCAAGCGGCGAATTTCGAAGTAAGTTTTCCGCCTTGCTGGAACCCTGCACCTTCATAGAAGCGCAGAGTGGACTCCCTCCGAGATCCAGTCGCCAACAGAACCTTGTAGCAATCGGCGTTCCATGCTTTGTCGAGCGCGGCATGAAGGACGGCGCGGCCCAGCCCAGTAGCCCAGTCCGGCGATGGTTGGCATCTGTCACGACGTTTTCGATTACCCCGTAAAGACGGGCTCCCCGGGACAAGTTGGGAACGATCGCGAGTGTGCAGGACGACACGAGCAGCCCTGCCATATCGACCACGAAGACAGTGATCCGATTCGTATGATTGGAAAGTGGATAGTGACAGACCCTCAGCCTTCAAACCAACAACACACGAGCATGGGCGGGTAACCGCTGCATGTCGGTTGTCCACCCTACTGAGACAGATGGGAACCGGACAGCTCGCGACCCTTTTCGGACCTTGGTTCGAGAAAGCTCTACCGGAAGCAAGATGTTCGTTCGTAACAAAATGGACCGATCTCTGCTCTGTGGCGTGTGCGTTCAAGCCGCTCGGGGCGATACCCGCAGAAACCAGCGAGCTTACCATCGAACACCTGCTAAGCTCATTAGCAATGAAGCAACGAAGGTGGAGGCTAGGTGTTTAGTCCCGGCATTTGATGGGTGGGATCGAGTCGGAACCGTTCGGGCTCTTTTGCCCAGATTTTGCAGATGAACTCGTAGGGTGTTAGGCCCTTGAAGGTCTTAAGCCGGCGCGCGAAATTGTAAGCTAAGATGAAGTCGGCGAGATGCCGGCGCAGTTGATCGTGATCGTCATAGTGGAAGCGCTTGACGGTGGCGTCCTTGATGGTCCGATTCATCCGCTCGACCTGGCCGTTCGCCCAGGGATGGTTGATCTTTGTGAGCCGGTGCTCGATGCCATGTTCGTCGCAGATGCCGTCGAAGATGTGCTGAAGGGATGCTGGTCAAGGTCGCCAACAAGGATACCGAAAGCGTCGTCTCGGCACTGATCAAACAGGCACGGAAACTCCCCGGCGAACTGTACCAGTCGTTGACCTGGGACCGAGGTAAAGAGCTCGCCGATCACCAGCGCCTGACCTTGGCCTCCGACGTCGAGGTCTACTTCTGTGATCCGCGGTCGCCGTGGCAGCGCGGCTCCAACGAAAACACCAACCGATTACTGCGCCAATATCTGCCGCGCGGAACCGATCTATCCCTGCACAGCCAGACTAAGCTCAGCGCGATCGCACGGCAGCTCAATGAGAGGCCGCGAAAGACCTTGCTTTATCAAACCCCAGCTGAAAAGTTCGCGGAGTGTGTTGCAGGGATCAGTTGAACCCACCCCGCTAAGCGGGCAGAATTTCTGCGACAGCATTTGCTGAAACCCTACTTTACAACAGTGTGGCGCTTCCGGCCGAGCGAAAGCCGGATCGGGAGGTCTTGGGACGATATCATTGTATCAATCTCGACGACGTTGCCGTTGATCCGCACACCTCGTCCCGAGATCGCCCTTCGCGCTTCCCCTTTGGAGGAGGTCAATCCGGCGCGTACCAGCAAATCCACAAGGGCTACTCCGGCCAAGCCCTCGGCGTCATTTAGATGAAGCGTCGGTAGCCCCTCTGCGGCTTCGCCCTGCCCAAATGCTTGGCTAGCCGTGGCCTCCGCCTGTTTGGCGGCGTTAGTTCCATGTGCCAGGGCCGTAGCTTCGTTGGCCAGACGTTCTTTGACGGCGTTTAGCTCGGTTCCTTCAGCCTGTCCAAATCGCTCGATCTCGTCCATCGGCAGATCGGTGAAAAGCTTCAGGAACCGAACGACATCAGCGTCTTCCGTGTTACGCCAGAATTGCCAGTAATCGTATGGCGAAAGGCGATCTTCGTTGAGCCACACAGCTCCGGCAGCCGTCTTACCCATCTTGACACCTGAAGAAGTCGTCAGAAGCGGCGTAGTCACTCCGAAGACTTCCTTTCCATCCGTCCGCCGTATCAAGTCGATGCCATTGATGATGTTCCCCCACTGGTCGGCTCCACCCATCTGCAGACGGCAACCGGTCCGGCGGGATAGCTCAAGGAAGTCGAACGCTTGGAGGATCATGTAGTTGAATTCTAAGAAGCTCAGGTTCTCCTGCTTTTCCAGCCGCGACTTCACACTGTCGAAAGAGAGCATCCGATTGACGGAGAAATGCCTGCCGACGTCTCTCAGCATGTCGATCCAACGAATGCTGTCCAGCCAGTCGGCATTGTTCACCATCACGGCATCCGTCGGGCCGTCTCCGAAGACAAGGAGACGGTCAAAGACCTTTCTGATCCCTTCAATGTTGGCGGCGATCCGGTCGTCCGTCAGCATCGGCCGCGCCTCCGAACGGAAGCTGGGATCGCCGATGCGGGTGGTCCCACCCCCAATGAGAACGATGGGTTTATGGCCAGTCTGCTGAAGATGACGAAGCGCCATGATCAGAAGAAGATGGCCGACATGAAGACTGTCAGCCGTCGCATCGAAACCAGCGTAAGCGGGTACGACGCCTGCTTCAAAGGCGGCATCGACACCCGGCAGGTCGGTCCCTTGATTTACATAGCCGCGCTCAATGAGCGTCTTCAAAGCGGCCGAACATGGTTCGGAATGACCGGTTGATAAATCGGGAAGTGCCATAGGGAATCCTCCTGGTATTGCCGCCAGGGGGTCCTCTCAATGAACAAGCCGCCTGACGGCGGCTTGTTTCAAGGCATGATCGAAACGCGCCGCTCCTTATGGAAGCGTCGCATAATAGATTGCAGCGATGGGCGCGGACTTGATCATGTGCCGATGCATAAAGGACTTTATCCGCACCTGCAAGCAATCTGAAATGGCTACTTCGGGGAGCTGCCGAGCCTTTGTCGCGACGATTTTGCAACTGACTTTTGCACCGTCGCAGAACTCAACTTTTGCGACAACATCTCACCAAGGCGTCCGGGCTCTAGAAAAAAGTCCCCCTCCCCTGTTGCGGTCACTATGCATTTTTATATAGTCACCGTAGTCACAATGGTCACGGAGGCCAGAATGCAGTCTGCTCCAAAAGAGGATGCCAACTGGACCGTCGCTCGGGCCAAGGCGCGGCTGTCGGAAGTCATCGAGCGTGCGCAGGCGGCGCCGCAAACGATCACGCGCAACGGTAGGCCAAGCGTCGTTGTCGTCTCCGCCGAGGAATGGCAACGCAAGACGGTGCGCAAGGGTACGCTTGCGGAGTTTCTGCTGGAGTCGCCGCTACGCGGCGCGGAACTCGACCTTGAGCGTCAACGCGATGAACCGCGTGATCTGCCGCTGTGAGGCTACTGCTGGACACGAATGTCCTGTCCGAGGTGACAAGGCCGGCGCCGGACGCACGCGTTCTGGAATGGCTGGACAAGCTCGACGAGGATCGCTCGTTCATCAGCGTGGTGTCGATCGCGGAAATCCGGCGCGGCGTTGCTCTCATGGGCGAGGGTCGGAAGCGTGAGGCGCTGGCCGAATGGCTTGCCCGAGACCTGCCTCAGCGTTTCGAGCAGAGAGTCCTCCCCGTCGACGAGCCGGTTGCTCTGGCCTGGGGCGATCTGATGGGTCTTGCGAAGCGCCGCGGCCGCGGGCTGACGTCAATGGACGGATTGATCGCAGCCACAGCGATTGCCCAGGAGCTCACTCTGGCAACGCGTAATATGAAGGATTTCGAAGGCTTCGGAATAGAGCTCTTCGATCCGTGGACTGCGTGAATCGCCCAGCACCTCATCCCGAATGCTCGAAGCGAATTTCGAAAAAGAAGTGTGGGTTTGCTCTCATACCCTTTGCTGAAATGTTGTGACAGAGTGACGTTGCCCCCAGTTTCTATCCAGTTTTGAGTTCGTTTCCGGCGTGGGTTGTGCCCTGCTGGGCGGGTGAAGCGACGGGCGC
>NZ_JAMYMF010000042.1:0-56954 GCF_040318415.1 Mesorhizobium sp. M1163
AATATTATGTGGCGGAGGATTCCAGGCTTGGCAGGCTTGGCGGGCATCTGCGCAGCTCCGCCACATAATCTCGCCCGACACATAAGAATGGTTATGTGGCGCGCCACATAACCCTTCAGCGGGGCCGTGTACGTCTTCCGGGCGAAGCGGACAGACCGGATCAAGCTGATCTTCTGGGACGGCACCGGCGTCTGCCTCTATGCCAAGCGTTTGGAGGATGGGGAGTTCCGCTGGCCGAAAGTACATGACGGCATGATGCGGCTGACGGCCGCGCAGCTCTCGGCGCTACTCGAAGGTCTCGACTGGCGGCGCGTCCATGAGGCGCGCCGGACCCGCGTTCCAGCCCAGGCCGGCTGACCCGCGACGAAGTGAATCAGCCTGGATTCCGCTGTCGCGGGCTGTCGGCGAATATGGTCTGATCCTGTCATGGCGATGACTGCTGACCAGCTTCCCGACGATCCGGACGCGCTGAAGGCGATGGTCCTGGCGCGCGACGTCGAGAACGCCCGGCTGATCCAGATCATCAAGGAATTGCAGCGCCACCGCTTCGGCCGTCGTGCTGAAACGCTCCCCGAGGATCAATTGCTGCTGGGGCTCGAAGAGGCCGAGCAGATCGAGGCCGCCGGCGAGGAAGCGAAGGAACAATCTGCTCTCGCCGAGCGCCAAGCAAAGGCCACGAAGCGCCGGGCGAACCGCGGTGCGTTGCCACCCCACCTGCCGCGCACGGAGATGGTCGTCGACATCGAGGACCATGCCTGCCCGTGCTGTCGCAATGGCCTGCACCGGATCGGCGAGGACGTGAGCGAGCGGCTCGACATCGTTCCGGCGCAGCTGCGCGTGATCGTGGTGCGGCGGCCCAAATATGCCTGCCGCGCCTGTGAGGATGTGGTCGTTCAGGCTGCCGCGCCGGCCCGGCTGATCGAGGGTGGTCTTCCGACCGAAGCGACGGTCGCCCAAGTCCTGGTCTCCAAATACGCCGATCACCTGCCGCTCTATCGTCAGGCGCAGATCTATGCCCGGCAAGGCATCAATCTCGATCGCTCCACGCTCGCCGACTGGGTCGGCCGCGCCGCCTGGCACCTGCGTCCGGTGCATGAGCGGCTGCTTGGCAAATTGAAGTCCTCGCCAAAACTCTTCGCCGACGAGACGACCGCGCCGGTGCTCGATCCCGGCCGAGGCAAGACCAAGACCGGGCAGCTCTGGGCCTATGCGCGTGACGATCGGCCATGGCAGGGAGCCGACCCGCCGGGCGTTGCCTATGTCTACGCACCCGACCGGAAGGCCGAGCGTCCGATCGCTCATCTCGCAGGCTTCACTGGAATCCTGCAGGTCGATGGCTATGGCGGCTATCGCGTGCTGGCCGACAAAAGCGACGTGACGCTCGCCTTCTGCTGGGCACACGTGCGCCGACGCTTCTATGAACTGGCGGCAGCGGGTCCCGCGCCGATCGCCAGCGAGGCGCTGAGACGGATCGCCGAGCTCTACAGAATAGAGGACGATATCCGCGGCCGATCGGCCGATGAACGCCGTGCGATGCGTCAGGAAAATAGCCGCGCTATTGTCGCCGATCTCGAACCCTGGCTGCGCGAGAAGCTCGGCCTGATTAGCCAGAAGACAAAGCTCGCCGAGGCGATCCGCTACAATCGCGCTGGCAAGGCCTCTCGCGCTTCCTTGACGACGGCCGCATCGAGATCGACAGCAACACCGTCGAGCGCTCAATCCGTCCAATCGCGCTCAACCGCAAGAACGCGCTCTTCGCGGGCTCGGACGGCGGTGCCGAACACTGGGCAGTCATCGCATCGCTCATCGAAACCTGCAAACTCAACGGTGTCGAGCCGCTCGGCTATCTCGCCAACGTCCTCACCAGGATCGTCAACGGCCATCCGAACAGCCAGATCGACGACTTGCTGCCCTGGGCCTACATCCGGGCGCCTGAGCTCAAGGCCGTGGCCTGAGAACAGCGCTTACGATGCATCCGTCCTGTCGATCATTGAGTTTGAGGCTGCCCGGTTTACTCCACCGGGGAGATCAGGTAGTTCCCAGGTTTCAGTTGAGGGCCGGCCACCAATTCTGTTTTTACCTGCCTCACGATGCCGCCGGAACCAGCCATGAGATGCATCTCGATCGGATAGGGGAATAGTTTCTGAACGTCCTGAAGCGAACTCAGATCTTCTTCAAGGGTCCCGTCACCGATCTCGATCCAGACGACCGGCCTGGACTTGGCAAGTGTCCTGTTGAGCCCTCGCAAAGCGTGCGGTTCAAAGCCCTGAATATCGATTTTGATCGCGTCGACCGTCGAAACCCCTTTCGCTTCCAGAAAATCATCCCCCCGTTCGACCCGCAACACGCCAACCTGCTGGAGCGGTCGGTCATACTGCTCGACGGTGGAGAACGTCCCTAAGCCGAGATTGTCCTTACCGATGTCGAAGAACGGCAGATCGGCCGAATGCTCAGCTAGTCCAACCCGGTGGAGATGCACATTCTTAAGGTCGTTAAGCGCGACGTTCCGTTCGAAGGTACCCCAAAGCCGGTCGTTTGGCTCGAAGGCGTGGACCGCCGCGAAACGACGGGCGAACGCTAGACTGTGGGTTCCGGCGTTGGCCCCAATATCAAGCGCGATGCCTCGCTTCTCGGGCGGGATGAAATTGAGGAAGGCTTGAATGAGGCCATCTTCATAGCCGCCGAACAGGTAGACTTCGCGGTCGAGCCTCGAGGAGAAAGTTCCCGAATAGACGGTCGAACCGTTGACCACCGTGAAAACCGCTTCGCTCGGTGTGATGCGGGCGACTCGGCGCCAGCCGCGGAACCGATCTAGCCACCTCATTGCCCTGAATATCCTTGCGGACTTGCTTGGGTGTATTTCCGAAGTGATCTGCTTCAGCATAGCTCGCGCCTCCGACGCGAGCTTCTTCCCATCAATCTTTTATTGAACGATGTTGTTTTAAAGGAAGATGTTCGCCGCAGAAGTCTATGGCAATTCGGACAACGGTTCAAGCAGCTACTCGCCTGCCGCGATCTCCATCGACACGGGCGGCGCAGCGTGAGTTATCGAATATTCTTCTACTACCGTCGATGAATCGCAGTGTCGGGTGCGCTGTCGAAGATGTTGCCGCTGGTTCCGTTCGCCAGAAAAGACCGGCTCCAAAGACGCACTGCGTTCGACGAATTCCACGTCCAAACCTTCGAAAAAGCGCGAAGCCGATCGCGATGCCGGCACCAAAAAATCAGCGTAAGCGGGCTCGGGTCCATCGTCGTGGAAGGAGCAGAACGATGATGCATCCTCTAATGGGTATCGTCAGGAGATGCCATACCTTAAAATGCCATGAAGCGGGGCTAAGTGGTCAAGCTAGGGTGTCAACGGGCTTGAGACGGTTGCAGAAATGAACAAGTTTGTCTTCCCTCCCCTCGCTTCCTTGCCCGACGACAACGCGTCGTTCGGCGAGTTGTTAGCTCTTGCCGATAGCTAGAGACCCGCCATGAGCGATCTAGGAAAACCGTCTCGTCGTTATTTTTTGCAGGGACTACACGCCACTTTTACGAGCGCAACTTTCCTCCACGGTGAAGGCAGGACAGCTGAAGCAACGCCAACGTTCGGGTCAACCGCCTATCAGTTCGTCAGCGTGCTCGCAGCACCCACATACATCCGCACTGTACAAGATCGCCTTTACAAGGATCGAGTCCACTTATTCGATTTTATCGCCTCATCCGACCAAGCGGCGATTATGAATAAAACGTCGACCCATGATCATGCCAATGAGATCCAAAGTGCTATCGACGAGATCCTATATGGGGAAATCCGAAACAAGCTCTACATGCCTGGCGGCCTATACAATATAACTAAGACGATCCATTTGGGTTACGGTGATTCATTCCGCTCTGGAGTTGTGGAGGGAGACGGATATGCGTACGGATCTAGTGCAAATATAAATGGCCCCGTAATAAAGCCGAGTTTCTCCAATGCTCCAGCTCTGAATATTCAAGGCGCAAGAGGTTCAGTTGTTCGCGGGGTTAGCTTCGTTGGCCCGCTCTCGACTTACATCGAGTGCAACCGCATGGGAGGCAGCGAAATTCCTCTAATTGATGACACGAACCATGACAACTGGAACGACCCAGCACTGCACATTCGTCAGGACGCCAGATATGCGCCTTTTGCAGCTATTAGCATAGACGGGTATTCGGGTGTTCGTCCAGCAATACATTATCCCGATGTAGCTTATCCTCCGCACGCCGTTAGTTCGGCCCAATACAGGAAACACTTCTCTTCTGATGTTCTGATTGAGAACGTGTACATTAGTGGATTCACCGTTGGGATCGCCAATCAGCCATGTGACGACGATGGCAATGGCGACTTCACCCACCTTTCGCGTGTCTTTATTGAGAAATGTAAATGGGGTGTATCGGTTGGAAACACACAGGCTAGGAATACTGGCCTGGACAATGTGAAGTTTAGTCGCGTGTATGCATGTATAACGAACCAGAGGCACGGGAGGCAGAAAGGCAAGTTCGGTGGCGCAATCAGCAACATGTCGGTGTTTGGAGCGATCAATCTTGTCGACTTTGGCAGCTTTTACCCACAGCCCATTGTCTTCACCAACCTGTACGCGGAGAGCCTTTGGAAAATCGGAACCTCTGATGCAAAGTCGAGTAACGAAACCAGCCTGATATGGGTTGGTTGCGAGTTTTCCTTCGGCGGCCAGAACGATACGCGCGGCTATCCGGGCTATGTCATGGACGGTGGAGTTTCAGGCGGCACCTACAACGTGAAGTTCGACGGGTGTTCATTTCACAATTACAAATCTGTTGCGGCATTTGTCCACGCCGGGACGGTGTTCGAAGGGTGTGATTTTAGAGGGCCGTCCAGATCAGAAGAGTTTGAAAAATTTGCGCACAATCTTCTTACCGGCGGCGTCGTCAAATTTGGACTCTCCCGGGCTACACGAGCGCGGGTCAAGAGTCGTCACTATGACCTCTCGACTGGCGCTTTGTCGGTAACCCCACAGGAAACGAGCGTCGTACGATACGGCAGCCGTAAAGGGTGTATCCCCATAATGTGCGAGGCTGTAGGGGCGGCCATGGAAGATGGCGATCGAATGGACCCGCCAACTCTCGCGCGAGGCATTTTTGCAAAATCCGATCTGGCTTCCTGCTCCCTGTCCGGCCGAACACTGACGATATCGTTTTCGTTCCGAACCGATCACGTTTTTATGGAGCAAGGTCCGTTGCCGGGTGACGTAATATGGGACGATGCGTCGGGAAGTATTTTCTTTGTGTCGTCGAGGAATTCACTAGACGTCACGGCGATACTGCAAAACAATTACAAGCGCGATGAAGTCGAAGTGTGGAAGCCCATCACCGCGTTTTCGACCTCTGAGGGAAATTTCTACATTGCAAACAGCCGTGTCTATACAACGCCGTTTTACCTACGCGGGGACCTTAGTTCGGGCCGCGCCGTCATCGTAAATTGTGCTCGAGACGACGGTTATACCGACTGGTTCGACTCGGAAATCGGTATACACGACTGGCTGTTAGTTGAGGCAACCAGGGACCGGTTTGTCGCACCTACTAGTAGCCGTATCGTTGGGATAGATCAATCCGCTGGAACCATCACGCTAAACTCCTCAGTAGGCGTTAGGACGCAGGCGAGACGCCGCCTCAATTACTTCATTCGCCAGCCGCCCGCAAACGTCTTGATCGCGAGGTCGGGCCGATCCTGAAGCCATGCTCAATGCTTCCGCCCAAATTCTATGTGGCGTGAAGGTCTTGTGCAGGATCCGGTCCTGCGGCTATTCTGGAGATAGCGGAAATTGCGCACACTTCCACGCCGAAGCGCGCTAGGCATACGGCTCCTTCTTAGGTGGCAGAGCCATTGGATCTCGTCTCCTGCCGCTCAATTCGAGAGAGCCCGAAGAGCAGAATCACAGAACCGGACTGGAGAAACTTTTGTTGTCCAAGAAGATGCGCTGGCAGCGTCTGCATTCCTCATCACCTTTCTTGGCATTATCGTGGCGCAGAAAAGTAAGCCGAATACGCCGGCACCGAACGCGGCCGCAGCTATCGAGCCATTCGATGGCAAGCTAGCAGTTCTGGCGATCAATGATCTCCGGATAGGCGGTCGAAAGATACTGCTCTGTGGAGTAGCTTTTGCAAAGCCCCAGTCTATGAACAGATTGGCGACGGAGGCAGCCCAACGCGATTTCGAAGGGCTCGCCTTGACATGTAAGCCCGTAGGCTCGGGGACGCCATGCGACGGCAACGCCGCGCGAAATTCCGTGACGCCGTCGTCGTGCAGTGCCTCACCTCCGACGGCACGGATCGGGCCGCAAAGCTCGTCGAGGCAGGCATTCTGTGCGGGCAGCCCGCGCAGGCGGGCTCGACCTACAAGTCTTGCGCGCCAGGCTCGTAGCTCCTGCTGGCCCGGTGGACGACATCACGAAGTTGTCGGCCGCAGCCTGTGCAAAGCCTCGAGCGATTGCGAGGAACGCCGGATTGCTCGCCGGCAACCCGCTCTATTGTGGCCGGCAGTAAAGATGATACATTTCGATGCACTAATGGTGTGTTCAATCAACCACACCGAAACCAAAAATTTTCTCGCATCTGCGAAACGGGTTGGAATTGACGCAAAAAGCTGTTACGCGCATTTGAGTACCTTGGTGGCTGGGTGGGCCTCAGGTAACGTAGGACAGAAGGATTGATGCGGATGAACCTAGTTTTGAAAAGTGCGTTGGCCGGAGTTGTTGTGTTGGCCGGCTTCGCCCCGGTGTCGTCTTTCGCGCAGGATGGGTCGTGCACCTGTGCAACTGCCTATACGGGCGTAAATCCGATTGGGTCGATCGGGAGTGTCAATGGCGATGTGATGATCTCGCAGGTGGCTGGCTATGGTCCGGCGCAAGCGGGGGGCGCTCTTGATTTCGGCAGCCGCGTCGTGGTTGGCGGCAAGGGGTCTGCTTCGGTTAAAGTCGGCGGCTGCAATTTGAGCGTGCCGGCCAATTCGACCCTCGACATCTCCCGCGTCGACAACAAGATTTGCCTCAATGTCCTCGGTTCGGAGCACACTGCCCAAACGGGCGGCGGTAGCAGCACCAACTACACGCCGGCCATTGTGTTTGGCGGCGTAGCCCTCGGCGCTCTTGGCTTGGGTCTATCGCAGGATGATGACCACGGCCGACCCATTAGCGACTAGGCTGACCGTAGATAGGGCAACAGCAGCAGAGGCGCATGGCGCTTCTGCTGCGTGTCTGTTTCTGACGACAGAATGGCCTTGGCCTGTATGCTGGTGTCGTAGCCGGTGTATCAGTTGGATCGCATAGGCCAAGGCGACAAGCGGATGTCTGAGGCTAGCGAATGCCGGGATGAAGGGCGAAGTGCGGGTCGTCCAGGCATCATGGCCGGCTCGCAATCTTTGCTTCGCTGCTGCGTGTTGGTCCAAGTTTTGGACACGCCGTCCGGCAAACGCGACGATCAAAGTCAATCCTGGGGAGGGCGGCATGTGTGTAGCGTTCGATACATCAGGCGCAGCGTTTACCGCCGATCTGGCGCTGATCATCGGCCTGCATGATGACGACAACTTTGTCCGCCGGTAGCCTGGACCTGGCATCCATCGCATCGCATGAACTTGACAAATGCGTCACTCGCTGTCTTGCGAATGACGCATTTGTCGTTTTGGGGGATGACGTCGCTACGTTGCTTCGCTGCAGTCACAAACGCCCATGATCGATCTGCATTCCCATATCTTGCCCGGTCTCGACGACGGCTCGCCCAGCCTTACCGAATCGCTGGAAATGGCTCGGCTGGCGGTGGCCGACGGAACGACCCACATGGCGTGCACGCCGCACGTGACGCCGGGCGTTTACGAGAACGGAACATCGAACATTGTCCGAGCGGTTCAAGAGTTGCACCAGGCGCTGCGTAGCGCTGCCATACCACTTGCTCTCTACGTCGGCGCCGATGTTCACATAGCGCCGGATCTCCCGGACCAATTGGCGGCGGGCAGCGTGCCGACCTTGAACAGGTCCCGCTATTTTCTGTTCGAACCGCCGCATCATGTCTTGCCTCCACGAATGGAGGATCTTGCTCTACGCCTTATAAACGCCGGTTTCATCCCGATTCTTACTCATCCAGAGCGTTTGACCTGGATCAAAACGAATTACGACGTTATCGAGAGGTTGAATGCGGTCGGCTGCCTTATCCAGCTTACCGCAGACTCGATTGTTGGTGCTTTCGGACGCACGGCGCTTTATTATTCGGAAAAGCTGATTGACGAGGGCAGGGTGGATATCATCGCGTCGGACACTCATAGCGCCACGCGCCGGCGCCCTGGGCTTTCACAGGCGGTTGCTGCTGCTGCCAAGCGATGTGGGGAAGACGAGGCCCGCAACATGGTATTGAAACGTCCAGGCGAAATATTGGCGAACCGTCCCATCGAGCCGGTCGGAAAAGCACGTCCGAAGAACCCAACCGCCGGCAACGCCGGCCGTTTTGGAGGATTGGGCCGCCTATTCAAGGGCGGGTCAGCGTGATGGGCATTTTTCATTTCGCAAAAAGCCAAATTATCGCGATACTCGTCTTGCTGGCTTCGGCTGCAATGTCGGCATGCACGAGCACCTCGTCGACGACATCTGCTTCCTCGAGTTCGGTCGATGCGCTGCAATTGACGTCGTCATCGACGCCACTTTCGGGCGGCGGCGCGCTGAAGGTTGTGAAGGATCTGCCTGCACCGCAAAATACCCAGAACGGCAGCGAGCAGCCTTTGTCTCCGAATGATGTGCTCGAAGTGAATGTATTCCAGGTCGACAATTTGAGCAGAACGGTTCAAGTCGACTCCGGCGGTCAGATATCCCTTCCGCTTATCGGAACTATTACGGCGGCAGGAAAAACCGTCCGTCAGCTGGAGCAAGAGATCGAGACGGCCTACGGCGCCAACTACCTGCAGTCGCCTGATGTGACGATTTTCGTCAAGGAGTCGATTGGGCAGCGCATAACCGTCGATGGCGAAGTCAACAGGGCCGGTATCTTTCCAGTAACGAGTAATTCCTCGCTTCTTGACGCGATTGCTTTGGCAGGAAATTTCAGCCCGGTTGGGGATGCAAGCAAGGTCTTCGTCTATCGCAATATTGGTCAGAATACCTTGGTCGCAAATTACAACGTGGAGGAAATTCGTGCCGGCAAGGCCCGTAACCCGCGGATCTACGGTGGTGACAAGGTTGTCGTCTTTGCCTCAAAAACGAAGATTGCGGTGAACAATCTCAAGGACGCGCTAGGCATAGCCTCCAGTGCCGCGCGAATTGCCGTCATCCCAGGAATATAACCCGCAGCCGGTCAGTCGAATAGGATCACTTCGCACCATGCTCGATCGCAACAGGCAGCATCAAATTGCAGGTCCAGGACATGGCCAAGCCTTGTCCTCCGATCTTTATTATGACGGCGGGCAAAACTACAGCTCCTACGGTCGCGATTATTCGGAGCAGGAACAAGGTTTCAATCCGCTCAAGCTGTTCTTTTACGTCGTCCAGTATCGATGGCTGTTCGTCATTATGGCTGCAGCCGGGCTTGTCGCCGGCGTCATCATCACGATGATGCAGACGCCGAAATACCAGGCAACGACGCAGCTGGAAGTGCTGGTCCCTTCGGCCAAGGTATTCCAGGACATTGAGGTGGTTTCTGAAAACAGCGATGTGCGTTCCTTTTTGACGGCCCGCGAAAAGCTTAAAAGCCGCGCATTGGCGCAGCGTGTCGTGTTCCAACTGGGCCTCAGCGAAAAACCGGACTTCCTGTTCCCCACGCCAAGCTTCTCGCTCGGCAATATTTTGTATCGCGCGTTCGGAATTTCCCACTCCCCCTCAATTGAGGAGAAAACTCCAGAGCAACGAGAGGCAGTTGCCATCGGGCGCGTTCTAAATGATCTCAGCGTCAACCTGGTTACTAACACGAGCCTGCTGTCGATCACCTTTGTCGATCAGAATCCAAAATATGCAAGCGACGTCGCCAACCAGGTCGCGCAAAGCTTTATTGACCAACGTCTCGACCAGACCAGCGAAACATCCGACCTGGCGCGGCAATTCATTCAGGAACAGGTTTTGCAGGTGAAGCAGAAGCTTCAGAAATCGGAAGAAGAACTGGTCGCTTATGCGAAAGATGCCGGCATCACGATAACTGGTGATGACAAGTCGCTGATAGGGTCGAACATTGAGGCGCTGAATACCGCCCTTGCGACAGCGATCCAGGACCGTCTCGATGCGGGGCGGATGGTGGATCAGATAGATAAAGGCCGTGGTTCGAGCTTGGCCCCCGTCCTGGAAAGCGAAGGTCTGCAGAAACTCAGTGAAAAGCTGGCGGATTTGACAAGCCAGTACCAGCAGAAGCTAGGCATTCTCAAGCCCGGCTTTCCCGAAATGCAGCAGCTTCAGTCTCAGATCAGGGAGCTGCAACGTCTCTATAAGAACGGCGAGCTTGCCATTACCGATTCACTGCGGCTGAAATATCAGGAGGCGCAGAACAAGGAGGCCGATCTCAAGGCCAAACTTGCTGAGATGGAAAAACAACAGGTTATCTTCAACGATAAGAACATCAAATACACAATCCTTAAGCGCGAGGTCGATTCGAATCGGTCGCAATATGACAATCTCATCGCCAAGCTGAACGAGGTTGGAGTTAGTTCCGAGCTCAAAACGCAAAGTGCTGCAATCGTCGATTTCGCCACCCAGCCGGACCGCCCATATTCGCCGCGCTTGAGCATCAATCTTGCGATGGCGCTGGCTCTTTTCCTAGCTCTGACCGCATCGGTCATTTATGTCATTGAGTTGCTGAACAACACCTTTACCAATCCCGAGCAGGTTGAAAAGGAGCTTGGATTGGCGATGCTCGGCATCTTGCCGCTCGTTGACGACCGGGAGCTCACAGCCAGTATTGCCGATCAGAAGTCCGGGCTATCGGAGGCCTATCGTTCGCTTCGAACATCGTTGCAATTCTCCGGTGCGGAAGGCGCGCCGCGATCGCTAGTTGTTACGAGTTCGGAGCCCTCGGAAGGCAAGTCGACCACATCGTTCAAGCTTGGGCAGGATTTTGCTGCGCTCGGTGCGAGAGTACTCATTGTCGACGGCGATCTTCGAAAGCCGAATCTTCATCGCCTGTTTGGCCTAGACAATGCGATCGGGCTCAGCAATCTGCTGACAAATACCGTCCGCAAAGAGGATCTGACGAATATCTTCAGGGCGACGAAATATCCCAACGTGACCGTTCTGACTTCTGGAACGATCCCGCCAAACCCCGCGGACCTACTCTCATCACCGAAGATGGCGCTGATCGTTACCAACCTCGGCAAGCGCTTCGATCTTGTCATCATCGATGCGCCGCCAGTCGTCGGCCTTTCCGATGCTCCTATTCTCAGCCGGCTCGCTGAGGGCACATTGATGGTCATCTCGACCAATCAGGTGACCCGCAAATCGGCCAAGACCGCGTTGAAGCGTCTACGAGCTGCTGGCGCGAACGTAGTCGGAGCTGCTATGTCTAAGTTTGCGGTGAACAAGTTCGATTACAACTACGCCTACAAATACATGAATTATCAGTACTACAACTACGGCACGGACACGAGTACTCCGAAGATTGAGGGCAAAGTCGATGATGGAGCAGGCCAGCCCGCTTATGCAAAATCTGCGGCGTTCAGTCGTTTGGTTCGTCGCATCCGTTCTAGTGTTCGTGGCTTCCTCGATCGGGCTAAGTCGATTTCTTGAAACTGAAACGCCAACCGTCTCTCTTGCGCTGGAAGCGTTCAACGTCGACGCCTTGATAGCTGAAGTCACCAGCGACTTGAACGATAGGAACAATGCTCCCGATCTTGATGCATTGCTTGCCAGGGCCAGAGGCGCGCTCGCCTTCAATCTGGCGGATGCGCGTCTCTATAGCCTGATTGGCGAGATCAAATACCAACAGGGCGAAAAAGACGAAGCCTATAGGCTTTTCGATCAAGCCCGAAAATTGTCCAAAACAGAGATCCATGCCCTGCAGAGGTCCATTAGCCGCAATATCGAAGCGGGTAATTTGCCGAAGGCCGTTGGCGAGATCGACGTATTGTTGCGGCGATGGCCGGACCAATTTTCGGCAGTCGCCACAGGCATTCCGGCAATTCTTTCAAACCCTGAGGGGTACCAGGCCGTGCTGGCGGCCGTAGAGGCAGAGGCGCCTTGGAGAGCCAGCCTGTTCGTCGCTCTTAGCAACACTTCAGAGGGGCTCGATTTGGCAAATCGCCTGCTGCTCGGCTTGACCGGATCACCTGCGCCGCCCACATCGAGCGAATTGTCCGGTGTGATCAATGGCTACATTCGCCAGAGGCAATATGAACCGGCTTATCGGCTGTTTCTTTTCAGCCTGTCTGAGCAAGAGCGGAAGTTGGGCGGATACATTTTCAACAGCACGTTCGAGCCGGCCTCCCGCGGGAAACCCTTTGATTGGTATATCCCCGGACAATCCGGCTTGGAAGTCACGTTTGCTACATCTCAGGATGTAGTAGAGGGTGAGGGTGGGGCGACGATCCGGTTTTTGAATACCCCCGTCAAGGGCGCAGCTCTTCAGCAGTTAGTTTCGCTGCCGTCAGGCTCATACAAGATTTCCCTGATTGCCTCTGCACGGAACTTGAAGCTTCCCAAAGGATTGTTTTGGTCCATTCGATGTGTTGACCCGGCGGGAGAAATTGCGCGATTCAACATTCCGGAAGGCACTTACAATCGTCAGACTCTCAGCCTGGATTTCTCAGTTGGGCCAAGTGCGTGCCCGCTGCAGTTGCTGCGGTTGCAATCTGCCGCCATTGCCGAGAGCTGGCGATTTCGATATGTCGGCACTCTGGTAATGCACAAATTGAACATTGAGAGACTTCCATCTTGAACGACCGGCCGTCGGAATGGGATAAATATCTCCTCGGCACGGTCCTGTTTGTATCGCTGCTGATCGGCGGCGGTACTGCAAGCGGCCTTTACACGGACACTCTGGTCGAGATCGCGGCAATAGTTTCGGCCGCGGCTGTCTTCTCGCAAACCCCCGGCCAGAGAATCCCCCGGCCCGTTCTGTGGCTGCTGGTCTTCGCTGTGGCGTTGATCGTTTTGCAAATTGTCCCATTGCCGGCGGCCATATTCAACGGGTTACGGCCGGAACTGCTGCTCGGAGATCCCTGGGTCGGAGAAAGTCGATTTCGCTTTATCAGCGTTGGGGTCGGCCGCACGGTCGAAAGTCTGCTCTATCTCTTAGCCGCAGCAGCGTTTTTTTTAGCCGTATTGCGGCTGCGCGCTGAGCAGGTCAGTGCGCTTCTTCCGTTTCTCTTCATGGGGGTTATCTGCAATGGTTTGGCGGGAGCGATCCAATATTCGCTCTCAGACGACGTCGCTATCGTCGGACTGTTGCCTTTTACGATCAATGCCGGGCTTTTTGCCAATGTGAATCATTTTTCGGCGTTGCTTTTTGTGTCTATCCCCTTCGTCGTCTATTACGGTCTGTTCCGCGGACATCTCTTGTCCGGATCCTTCGGCCTGATCGCGCTTTTGCTGCTTCTTTTGGCGGCCGGTTCCCGTGCCGGTGTTTTGATCGGGTTGGCGATCACAATATTATCAGTGATCTTTCTCTCAGCTCGTTCAAGGGTGAGTGGGTTCAGCATTCTCCTGATTTTTATCGGACTTTCGATCTACACGATGAGCGCTTGGACCAAGCTGGATGCACAGGCGCTCGACCCGGCGTTCGGGCGAGGCGAATTTGCGCGAACCACAATTGAGGGAATCAAGGATAATTGGGCGATAGGTATTGGGTTTGGGAATTTCCAGAAAGCCTATCAGATATACGAAAGAGCAGGCATGATTTTCAGGGAGTATGTGAATCATGCCCACAATGAATACCTTGAAATAGCCTTCGAGGGCGGAATTCCTGCTATCTTACTTATGGTAGGCTATTTCGCACTGCTTTTTGCTGCATTGGCCAGGGTTCGCCGCGACCCACTTCAGAAGGCCGCATTCCTCTCGGTATCGTTTCTTCTCATTCATTCTCTGGTCGACTATCCGCTGCGAACCGAGGCGTTGGCGATGACCTTTGCCTATATGAACGCCATCATCTTTCACAAAGGATTTGCGGAACGCTTGGGCCGCAAGAGCGAGATGATCGAGATCGACCACAACGGTGACAAGCTACTTGTTCCCATCGGAAGTTCGTCCTAGCGACCTCGTCGCTGCGGCTGGCGGCCTCTGAACGAGGCGGCCGGCTGTCAGGCGAGCCGGCTCCCGGCCCTCAGGCCCCCCAAGCGCTGGCAGCATTTCCTGCTCCTCTCAAGCGCAACTGGTCGCTGAGCAGAAATTTCCCGATTTCGCCGGCTGCATGGAAAATTCATTCCCGAACCATTCGGCCGCAGGCTTGTCTTGCATTGTTCTGAGCAGGAACGATCTGCTAGAACGCCCTCACGAGAGATAGATTTGTCCAGAAGTGCAGCTTGAACCGGGCGACTGAAGATCGCGTCCGTTGATGATACAGGCCCTTCTGTGGATGGCACGAAAGAACGCTCACAGTCCATGAACATCGCGCTTACGCACCTTCAGCGGCTCGAGGCCGAATCCATCCATATTTTTCGCGAGGTGGCCGCGGCTTTCGCCAAGCCGGTGATGCTCTATTCGGTCGGCAAGGATTCATCCGTGCTCATGCACCTGGCGATGAAGGCGTTTTATCCGGCCAAGCCGCCCTTTCCCTTCCTTCATGTCGATACGACCTGGAAATTCCGCGAAATGATCGCCTTTCGCGACCAGATGCAGCAAAAGCTCGGCTTCGATCTCCTGGTGCATGTCAATGAAGACGGCGTGCGCGACAACATCAATCCGTTCGACCACGGCTCCAACACCCATACGCATGTGATGAAGACGGTGGCGCTGCGGCAGGCGCTCGACAAATACGGGTTTGACGCAGCCTTCGGCGGCGCTCGACGCGACGAGGAAAAATCGCGCGCCAAGGAGCGGATCTTTTCGTTCCGCAACGCTCAGCACGTCTGGGATCCGAAGAACCAGCGGCCGGAGATGTGGAAGATTTTCAACACCCGTATCGCTGCCGGCGAATCGATCAGGGTGTTTCCACTGTCGAACTGGACCGAGCTCGACATCTGGCAATACATTCTCCAGGAAGACATCCCGATCGTGCCGCTGTATCTGGCCAAGGAGCGGCCGGTCGTCGAGCGCGACGGCATGCTCATCCTGAGGGACGACGAGCGCATGCAGCTGCGGCCCGGCGAGACGGTGGAGAACCGGATGGTGCGGTTCCGCACGCTCGGCTGCTATCCGCTGACCGGCGCGATCGACTCGGAAGCCGACACTCTGGAGGCGATAGTCGGCGAAATGCTCACGGCGCGCACTTCCGAGCGGCAAGGTCGCCTGATCGACCGCGACGAAGCCGGCTCGATGGAAAAGAAGAAGCGTGAGGGGTATTTCTGAGCATGCGCCACATCATGGCCAAGAGCCTCGCCCCGACCGACGGCGTCCGCGACTATCTGGCGGCGCAGGAACGAAAGTCGCTGCTGCGCTTCCTGACCTGCGGCTCGGTCGACGACGGCAAGTCGACGCTGATCGGGCGCCTGCTTTCCGATACCAAGCAGATTTTCGAGGACCAGCTGGCCACGCTCGAGCGCGATTCGCGCAAGCACGGCACGACCGGCGACGACGTCGACTTCGCGCTGCTGGTCGACGGCCTCGAGGCCGAGCGCGAGCAAGGCATTACTATCGACGTCGCCTATCGCTTCTTCGCCACGCCAAAGCGCAAGTTCATCGTCGCCGACACGCCCGGCCACGAACAGTATACCCGCAACATGGCGACGGGTGCATCGACGGCCGATCTCGCCATCGTGCTGATCGATGCTCGTCAGGGCGTACTGCGCCAGACAAGGCGGCATTCGATCATTGCCTCGCTTCTGGGCATTCGCCACATCGTGCTCGCCGTCAACAAGATCGATCTTGTCGGCTTCGACGAGGCGGTCTTTAAACGGATCGTCGCGGATTACGGGCAGTTCTCACGTGAACTCGGCTTCCAGACGATCGTGCCCATTCCGATGTCGGCCCGCTACGGCGACAACGTTACTGGCCGTTCCGATAGGACGGACTGGTATTCCGGCCCGACGCTGATCGAACATCTCGAAACTGTCTCGGTCGACGAGGCCGCGGTCGAATTGCCGTTCCGGTTTCCTGTCCAATATGTGAACCGTCCCAATCTCGATTTTCGCGGTTTCGCCGGCACCATCGCCTCCGGCTCGGTTGCGCCCGGCGACGAGGTTGTCGTCGCGAAATCGGGCAAGTCCTCCCGTGTCAGGCGCATCGTTTCGCATGGCGGAGACCTTCAGCAGGCTGTCGCCGGCCAGGCCATCACCCTCGTCCTCGACGACGAGGTCGAGGTCTCGCGCGGCAACATGCTGGTCTCGCCGGCAGCGCGGCCGCAGGTCGCCGACCAGTTCGCCGCCAACGTCGTGTGGTTCGACGAACATGCGTTGCTGCCCGGCCGCTCCTACATCCTGCGCACCGAGACCGACCAGACCAGCGCCACCGTCACCGACCTGAAATACCGGGTCAACGTCAACGACTTTGCCCATGAGGCGGCCAAGTCGCTTGAAATGAACGAAGTCGGCATCTGCAACATCTCGACGCGGTCGCCGATCGCCTTCGATCCGTTTGCCGAAAACCGCACCACAGGCGCCTTCATCCTGATCGACCGCATCACCAATGCCACGGTTGGCGCCGGCATGATCCTGCACACGCTACGCCGCGCCGAAAACATTCACTGGCAGTCGCTCGATGTCGGCAAGCGCGCCCGCGCCGATATGAAGAACCAGCGGCCGGCGGTGTTCTGGTTCACCGGGCTTTCGGGCTCGGGCAAGTCGACCATCGCCAACCTGTTTGAAAAGAAGCTCTTCGCCACCGGGCGCCATACCTACATTCTGGATGGCGACAACGTCCGTCACGGCCTCAACCGCGATCTCGGCTTCACCGACGCCGATCGTGTCGAAAACATTCGCCGCGTCGCCGAAGTGGCGCGTCTGATGGCCGACGCCGGGCTGATCGTCATCGTGTCGTTCATTTCGCCGTTCAGCGCCGAGCGGCGCATGGCGCGCGAATTGATGGCCGACGGCGAATTCGTCGAGGTGTTTGTCGACACCCCCTTCGAGGAATGCGCCAGGCGCGATCCGAAGGGTCTTTATGCGCGGGCATTGAATGGCGAGATCAAGAATTTCACCGGCGTCGATTCACCATATGAGGCGCCGGAAAAACCCGAAATCCACCTCAAGACACTCGGCCGATCAGCCGAGGAGATGGTGGAGGCCCTGGAACACTGGCTGATCGAGCGTGACATTGCCGAAGACCAATATGATAGCGGCGGCGGCATCTGACGACGAAGCGATGCTCGCCGACTTCGAGCGCCTTGCCTTGGCGGCGGGGCGCGAGGTGATGCGCGTGTTTCAGGCCGGCTGCGCGGTCGACAGCAAGTCGGACAGTTCGCCGGTGACGGAGGCGGATCGCGAGAGCGAAAAGATCATCCTTGCCGGGCTGCGCGCCGCATTTCCGGAGATTCCATGCGTGGCCGAGGAAGAAGCTTCTGCCGGCATCATGGCGCCGGATCTCGGCGATGCCTTCTTCCTGATCGATCCGCTCGACGGCACCAAGGAATTCGTCAACCGCCGCACCGATTTCACCGTCAACATCGCGCTGGTTCGCCATGGCGTGCCAGAGATCGGCGTCGTTTTTGCGCCTTGCACCGGGCGCTTCTTTTCCGGCCGGCCGGGCAAGGCGGAAGCGATCGAGATCAATGACGACTACGAGATCGTCGATCGCCAGCCGATTTCGGCAAGGGCCGGTGTGGCGCCGCTGACCGTCGTCGCCAGCCGGTCCCACAATACGCCTGAGACCGAGGCCTATATCCGGGCCTTTGGCGCTGCCGAGATCGTCTCGGTCGGCTCATCGCTGAAATTCTGCCTCGTCGCCGGCGCCGAGGCGGACGTCTATCCACGCTTCGGCCGCACCATGGAATGGGACACTGCCGCGGGTGACGCAGTGCTACGTGCTGCCGGCGGCATGACGCGCACGCTGGACGGTAAGCCGCTCGCCTACGGCAAGCGCAACCAGAGCGATGACGAGGATTTCGCCAACCCGCATTTTATCGCAAGCGGCAAGGCTGCTCGGCCTGCCTAGACGATGACTGCGCAGTTCTAGACCCGTACGAAAGTGCGAGTGTTACAAGCGACTTATAGAAGCGACTTCAGACACTGCTCCAGGTCTGTAAACACAACAGTCGGCCCATCCAGCCGTCGGCGTGCCCGATTCTCTGTGTCCGGTCGATGCTGGCGGAGCCTTCACACGGTGTATCCAAATTGCTCTATACCGGACTGCTATACGAGCGAGTAGCGAGTGAGGTGTGATGGCGTTCCACATCAAGAATCCCGAGACCGACGCGCTGGCCCGCCGGGTCGCCGCGCTCAAGAGGGCTGGTCTGACAGAGGCCGTCCATGCCGCGCTCAAGCATGAGCTTGAGCGCGAACAGGCTAGACCGTCCCTGGTGGAGATCGGCGTCAGGTTCTGCCGTGATCTGCGAGCCTGGGGCAAGCCTGATCACGGCAGGCCCGCCGACAAGGCGTTTCGCGACGGCCTGTAGGAGAATGACTGATGTTCATCGACTCCTCGGCCTTGACGCGCTGATGACGAGGATCATGCGCGCGCGCCAACCCCTGGCCGGCACCCGGCGCGGCTGAACGGTGTTGAACCCGACTTATGTGGCTGGCCACGGTCCAGATTGGACCAGGTTCAAGAACCTAAAATGCGGCGGGCTTGGTTCGGATGGATAAGGCCAGGAGTGCCTCCGAAAGTCGTTTCTTCGCCCGCTCGACCCCGTTCTCGTCGATTGCCTCAACATCGAGGAACAAGTCGAGGCCAGTCGCGTGCTCGCTGATGACCTGAGGGCGCTGGGCGAGTTCACCCAGGAGGCCCTCGACTTCGTAGGGGACAACCTCCCGGCTAATCCCCTTCATCGCAATCGGTGCCAACGGACGCGCCCGGACAAGGTCGCGCACGAGCGCGTAAGTCTCATAGCTGAGGCAGATGCCGCCGGGCTCGGCAATCGACTGCAGACGCGCCGCCAAGTTCGCTTCGGCTCCAATGATCGTGTAGTCCATCCGATCGTCGGAACCGAAGTTCCCAACATTGCAATAGCCCGTGTTGATGCCCATGCGAGCTCGGAAGGGCCGTTCAACTCCGCGGTCATGCCACACCCTGTTCAACTGCTCCACCCGACGCTGCATGTCGACAGCCATGCGCAAGCAGGCTCTCGCGTCTTCCTCGACGCCTTGCGTCTCGGGGTCGCCGAAGAACACAAGAAGCGCGTCGCCGATGAACTTGTCGACAGTGCCGCCGTGTTTGAGGGCGATCGCCGACATCTCGGTGAAGTACTCATTGAGGAGAAGCGTCAGGTCCTCGGGCTGGAGCCGTTCCACGATCGCGGTGAAATCCTTGACGTCGGAGAAAAAGATCGTGAGCTTCTTGCGCTCGGTCGCGATGGTGACGTCCTTCTGGCCGCTGAAGATGCTTTTGTAGATTTGAGGCGAAAGGTATTTGGCGATCTTCAATGAAATCGCGGCCAGGAAGTCGTTTGCCTCCGAAAGCTCCTTGTTGATGCCCTGAATCAACGCGGACTGCCGACGCTGCAGGAGAATGAACGTCAGGCCCGCCGCCGCCGCGAAGGCGAAATATACGAGCAGATACTTGAAAGTGAGGATGTTCGCAGCGATAGGCTGATTGACTGATATCTCCTGGATCCCTCGGACATCCCCTACCTTCCAATCCGTCTTGGGGCTGTCCGGGTGTGAGTTATGGCAGGTCACGCAGACTTGTCCCATTATAACAGGGGCCGCGGCGCGGACCTGCCGGTCAAACAGTGAACCCGAGACTTCGATGATCGGCTCCTTCGGGTTGGCGCGCAAAGCCAAGATTGCATTCCGCTCGAATACATCGAGCTGGTGGGGGGCGCGACCTTTGAAGGGCAGATCCGAGACGAACCGATATTTGACGGACCCGTCGTGAGCGCTGATGCGCTTGCCGAGTTCAATCGAGAGGGTTGCTGGAATAGGGATCGCACCCGGCACGTCCCGGTAGTTGTGCGTCGCAGTCACGGCGCCGTTTGCTTGCAGCACGCGTCCCACGACGTCGCTGCCGTAGAATCCGCGCATTTCGTCGATGATCCGGCTGATTTCGCTGGCCTGCCTGCGCAGCATCCGTTCCGATAGGTCTCGGAGGTCGAGCCAGGCTGCGACGGGCAGGCCGATAAGGCCGATGACCACTGCCGCCACAAGGAGCGGTCCCATGGTGCGCTGCTGACGCGCAATCTGTTCACCCAGTCCAGCCATTGTGCAAGCGCCCGGCCGTCTTAGTATCTGAACTATAGCTCATTCCCGGCACGGTACCAGAGTCAGTCTTGGCTCGATGAAAACACGTCAGCCCTGCAACCTCGGACCGACCTTGAGCGGTTGCTAAGCCCCGACCCTCACAGCGGATTTCGCATTCTGGCGCTAGACGGGCAGTGAATCAGTGAGGGGGATGTCGCAAAGTCGGTTGTGACCCGGAATGCGCTCCGCGATAACCGCTCAGGGGTCAAAAATTCACCTCTGGCAAGGTTGAGACTTCTGCGGCCGGAGAGCGCGTCGGAAAAGAAAGTGTCCCGCCAAACGTATCCGCGTTTCGGCCGCACTATGGAATGGGACACCGCGGCGGCTGACGCGGTGCTGCGCGCTGCCGGCGGCATGACGCGCACGCTGGATAGCGCGCCGCTCGCCTGCGGTAAGCGCAACCAGAGCGACGACGAGGATTTCGCCAATCCGCATTTCATTGCCAGCGGCAAGGCTGCCACGGCCGCTTAGGCACCATGATGAACTCCGATCCCATCCCGGCTCGTCGCCCGCGCAAATGACGCTGTCGCGCATGCGACGCTTGAGTGAAGCACTTATTTTCAGCCGAACGCTCGTGGCAGGGAGTAACTATCCGGTGTGGATCGTGGCAGAGGCCCTTCGCGTGTTAGGCTGCTTGCATGGAGATCGACACCGACAAGATCGACGAAGCCGTTCTGGGCCTGCTTTGGCTGACGCTGCATGAAGAGAGGCGCGCCTGGAAGGGTTTGGATTGGAGCGCTCTGGATCGCTTGCACGAGAAGGGGCTGATCGCGAATCCAGCAAACAAGGCGAAGTCAGTGGTTCTGACAGATGAAGGACTGCGGCGTGCGCAGGAGCTATTCCGAACCCTGTTCACCCGTCCGGCGCCATGAGCCATGAGCGCTGGGAGGGCGCCGCGAGATGATGGCGCACCTGGCTGAATTTCGATAGTGGCGGCGCGCTGACCGCAGGCGGGACGGGCAGTGCCCTCGCCGTGGCGGCCAAACTCGTCTTCGTCACCTAGGCCAACGGGGGCATCCTGTCTGTTAAGGCAGTGGCAGAGAACACCGCAGTCGCGACGCTAAATGTCAACGGCATTGGCGCGAGGTCCATCCGCAAGATGCTTTCTGCCGGCGAATCGGCGCTTCCCGGGCCGAGTTGCAGGCAGGCAGCGGGTCTGCGCCCGCTGCTGGTAGATGGATGTTTAAAGGGCAGACTACCACAAGGAATGTGTCATCATGGCTGCGGATTTCCGAAGGCAGGTTTCTCAAGAACGAGCACATGACTACCAAGAGGGGATGTGTGAGTGCTCTTAACTTGGAATCCCTCGTCGGACAGCGTTTCGATGAACGCGGGCAACAACGTTTGAGGTGCGCCTCACAATATTGGAAAGCACCCTTCGCGCCTTGCCTGGGCCGATGTTGCGCTGCATGTGCTGATAGACGGCCAGCAGCAGGACGATATCGTATTTCGGTAGAAGGATATTGCCGAGGGGCCGGCTGCCAAGATTCAGGCGATCGAACCGGGCATGCACCGGGGAGCAGCTCAATAACATTTTTGCAGTCTGGATGTGCGGCTTGGCAATGTCGATCCCGTGGATCGAGCTGGGTTTCAGCTTGGATATCTCATAGGCGACAACACCCATATTGCAGCCAACATCGAGAATGGATTTCCCGGCGTAGTCGACCTTTGCGGAGAATAGCCCGTCCAGTCTGTCGTCCCACGTTCCGGCAAAACCCCTTTTGAATCTTGACCACCACAGATCATCAGCTCCTTTGGGAAGAGCCCCCTTGAGCGCCTCCTACCACGAGAGAATTAATGGTCGATACCCATTCAACTGGAATTGATCACATTGACGAACCAAGGCAGGGACGTGTGCGGCGGCGTCACAACCCCATCACCCTGAGTGCCGCCGGAACCGGATAGCGGTTGCCGTCATAGCGCAGCCGGTAGGTCCGCTTCACAGACTTGGCGGGATGGGACTTGCATTCGCCATCTTTGTCGGGGGAGGGATTGTCGGTATCCGTCCGCTCGACCGCAATGATGTCACGATAGCCGTGGTGGCGCGCCGGGCTCATCGCCAGGCTGACCTGGCTGGAATGAAACGATCCGGCGCAACTGGCATCGCCTTCGCCGCCATGGCCGGCAACCACGAGGCCGTCGAGCACCAAGCGCAGCGCATCGCTGGCGACGGCATAGAGCCGCAGGTCGGTTTCAGTGAAGGGAGTAGCCTGCGAATGGTTTGCCATTTCGATGCGCAGGCCGAAGGCGGTGACCTCAGGGGCCAGTGCATAGCGGCCGGTGCCGAATTCCGCCTTACGGATCGCGATGGCATCATCGGTCATCAGTCCAGGCTGGAGCAGGCGCTGGCGCACCCGCAGGCTCTTTCTATCGACGACCAGTAGCTCGATGTCGCCGACATGCAGGTGGTCGCTGTTAGCGCTGTCGATCAGCGGTACCGCGACCAAAAGCAGGTCGTCATGAGCCGGCCAGATCTTGCAGGCCAAGCCGAATGGCGCATCGCTCTCCGGGAGCGTTGAGGCGATGCTCGTATGGGGTACAAGCGTGAACGAGGCGCCGTCGGGGCTCTTTCGGGCCTTGGGATAGGCCTGCTGCACCAGGGCGGCGGCATCGCCGCAATCGCCGGCCGCTGCCCGGGCGGGCGACAGGCTGGCGAGGGCCGCGCCGAGCAACAGGACAGGCAACACTATTCGCATGGAGTTCTCGCGTCGCAGGGCCGGGTTCGGCCAGGGCCCTTCTACGCGAGATTAGTGGCGGCGCACAGGGTGTAGGGAAGTGACGGCTAGCTCCAGCCGCTGCGTCAGGACCATAGGTATCCTGGAAAGTCGTAAAGTCCGAGCTCGCTTAGGAACGGTGATCATGAGAACGCCGCCCGAGCGCCAATTTTTGCCAATGCTGTTCGAGCTACCTGAAACAGATACTGACAATGTGATCTCGGTTGCCTTGTCGCGCTCCGATTAGATAAAGAAGCGCTCCGACAAGAAACCTCTACAAAACCGGACCTCGCCGATCCGTCAAGCGCACCTTCTAGGGTGTACATTCCAAAATTAATTCGGCATGACCTCCGTTTCTGACCCCTGAGCCGGGCGCGTTCGCTGTCGGCGCGTATCGAAGCAGAACCAATGCCGCGCTTGCTTCGGCTTTCCGAAACCGCAGCGTGTCTTTCCTGGACTTGGCAGCACGGCGCGTTCAATCGGAACCGTGCTGCCTTCAATGTACAGCCAGTTGTCCAATCAGCCGGCGGGCTTGTAAACGCCGGCAGCCTTTTTGGCAACTGCGAGCACCGCCTTCATGTCGAGTTCTTCGAGGACAACGAGGTCGTTTACCGAGCCGCTTGCCCGCACCGCCAATGCTAGACCCATCCCAGCAGCCTGGTCCGGAACCTCAGCATTGATCATAGGCGCCGCGAGTAAACATCATGCCGGACACCTTGCCGCCAACGCTTTCAAAAAGCGCCTTGATTGCAGCTTCCCGGTCTGAGCCCTGTATCAATCCCTTATAGGCCTGGGGTGCATAGTTTGCCAGTATTGTCACTTTCATGGGTATTCCTCCCTATCTTGTACTAGTTTCGTTATTGATCGTTTCACCAACACGGAGCTATGGCGGACGGTTGGGTCAGCCGTAAACCTGCATTGGAACGGTCTTGCTCACATCCAAAGCTGGCAGCGGGAAAGGTTCGACCTGCCCTGCGGTCTTGTCCAGATACTGCATCAAGGCCGTCACGAGGTGGTAGAAAATGCTCGCGGGCACCTCCGTTGCCAGTGACCTTCCGCGCTCGTCAATCCTGTCGATCCACAAGCCAAGCGGTGCGGGATCGATATGCCATTTGAAGAGGCGGGCGACACGAGCTTCGATCTCGGGTTTCAGATCAGGCCCGCCGATGCCGTCCAGGGCGACGGCCGCCTTGACGGCTTCGCATTGCGGCCAGCTGCGGGAGAGCCGGTCGAAGGGAATTCCCTGCCGCGACACGGCTGCATAAGCCAGGCCCGTGGCCCGGTTCAATCCGCTGGCGATCGCCGACGAATAGAGCTTCCTGGCGTAGGCTGCCAAGTCTTTCTGCCCGCTTGCCCGCGCGAACTCGACGAGGAGCGAAGCCCATTCGAAATGGTGCCCCGGTTCGGTCCACTGTCCCTCGTCTCCCGGCAACGGTAGCCAATTGACGTCGAAATGTTCCCCAAGCGTCCAGCTCTCCTGGTCGAAGAAATGGCACCGGAAGAGATCGACGACGCGTGCCGCCCGACGGAGATATGCACGCTCGCCGGTGACGCCATGCCAGGCAAGGAAGGATTCCAGCATGTGCATGTGCGGGTTCGAGAACCGCACCCCCTTCCAGCCGGGGGTCTCGAGGAAGCCGTTCAGGCTGACGTCCTCGAGATGGGTGTCGATGAAATGGAACGTCTCTTGTGCCAGCTGCAGGGCATCCTGATGGCCGCATCGGTGAGCATGGGCAAGCGCCAGGAGCACGCAGGAATGGTCGTAGGCGTCCTCCGTCGGGTCAGCCACGCTGCCGTCGCAATTAAGGGTGCGCACCCAGCCACCGCGATCGGTGCGGCCGCGTTTCGCGATGAACTCGATGCCGTGGTCGATGAGCTTGTCGGCCGGTCCAACCCAGCCGCGTTCTTTGGCCACCGCGAACGCGTAAATCTGGCGAGCCATCGTCCGCATGCGCTTGGGTTTGCCCAACGGCCTTGCATCGAAACCGAGCGCCTCGTGGAAGCCGCCATACGCATCGTCGACACCTGCAGTGGACCACAGCGGCAGGGTTTCATTGAAGAGCCAGTGCTCGACGCGCTTGCGCCATGACCCGCTGATGATAACCCGGTCGTCCGACCCCGTGAACTTCGTTTCAAGGCGTCCGCTCTTCTCGAGTTGTTCGACGACTTTCTTCACGTTCTGGCTGTGGCTGACAGGAGCGACGAATACCGCGTCCGGTGTCGTCACCACCGCCACATGCTTCATTCCAATGACTGTCAGCAGTCTGCCCTGGCTTCTGAGATAGGAGTTGCCGCAATGCATGGCGACAACGTCGCCCATTACGACATTGCCGTCGCGGTCCGTCGGGCTGGCTTCCAGCAGCGATTGCCACGATCCAAGGTCGTTCCAGCGGAAGGAAGCTGTAACCATCGCAATACCGCGTGCATGCTCCATGACTGCGTAGTCGATCGACGTCGACGGGACAGCCGAATAGAAGCCCTGGGGCAGGTAGATGCCCAAGACGTCGGTCCGTGCAGCCTTATAGGCCCGTTCCGCGGTGTCCCAGATGTCTGGCCGGAACTCGAGAAATGCGTCCGCATCGTGTCGGCACGAAACAGGAAGATGCCGGCGTTCCAGTAATATCTTCCCGAAGCCACATATTTGCGGGCCGTCTCGGCATTGGGCTTTTCGACAAAGTGCGAAACGGCGGCCACTCCGTCACCAGTTGCCGCAACCTCGATGTAACCGTAGCCGGTTTCGGGATGCGTCGGCTTGATGCCGAGCACGACAATGCTGCCTGATTCGGCGGCAGGCATGCCCGCCTCGACGGTTTCCCAGAATTGCGTTTCGGTCGATATCTGATGGTCGGAGGGGACCACGAGCACAAGCGCGTCCTCGCCATATTCGGAGATCGTGTGCAAGGTGGCTATGGCCACCGCAGCGGCGGTATTGCGGCCGACGGGTTCGAAAATCGGTCTGCCGCCGTTCAGACCGAGCGGACCGATATCCGATAGAACGCGGTCTGCATGCCGTTCGGAAGCTAGCAGGTAGATCGGCAGCTCGCCGTCCGGCCGCGCTTTGAGGCGTCCGACAGTCTTCGCGAGCATGGAACCGTCGCCCGAAAGATCGTGAAATTGCTTGGGATTGTCTTCGCGCGAGAGCGGCCACAGCCGTGAGCCGACGCCGCCACTCATGACAAAACTTATGATCCGGTCCGACATGGTCCAGTCCCTCTCAGAATGTCTGGTTGTAGGCTCCGATCTCTGGATTGCGGCGCAGCACGGCACCCTCTGGGCAGTGGGGCGACATTGTCGGTCTGCTGAAGGTCAGCGGCAGATCGCGGTAAAGGTCCGCGAGTGTCTTGCCCAAGCTGCGGTCGAGCATCTCGCAAACGGCTATCGCCGTGAGGCGCCCGTCGTCCTAGCTGCACCCGATCGGCGGGTTGAAGATGAAATGCCCCGACTTCTCGAAGCCAGCTATGGCATTGACGAGTTCGGCAACGCGCCTCTTGATGGGAGCTACGGAGGTAGTGCCCAGTGATGGTGTTTGGGGCTACACCCGTTCGGCGGATCATGGTGCCAAGCCCCAATGCGATCGCCTCCACGCGCATCAGGTTGAGTTCGGGCTCTTTCTCCAAGTCTGGATGGCCAAACCACCAGCGTGCGTCGTATTCCCGAAAGCCAGTGGCTTTGATGAGAGCACTGTTTTCGAAAACGAATGTGTTCGGCCTGGCCTGGCCGAGTATGTCCAGGGTCACGGTTTTGATCCGCTATTGCGCGCAACAGTCCTAGCACGCTGCCGGGCGCAGGCCCCTTCAGGAATTCGGGGTAGTCCTAACACGCTGGTTCGCGCGCCGCCTCACCCGATAGGAGCATGCCCGCCGATCCGCGAAACGAGGTTTCGTCCAAGCACGGCCGTCCCGAGAATGTCGACGAAAGGCGTTTCGGACGCCTGCCTCGCCTTCTCAATGGCATTCAAGTGGAATCGAGAGGGATCAGCGGAACTCCGTCTGCCCGGAGAAAGGATGATGGACTGCGCCGCGTTCGTCTTGGAGGCGATGGGAACACGGCGAAACCCCGACCGCATGTACACGACCATCAATACCCTCACGCGAAAGGGTCCGCGGACGGCAGGTCTCTCTGGGGACAGCAGATGTCATTCGTCGACAGGACGAGAGGACGTTTGGGGGCCGATATCGACGACCATGATCTCCGGCGACACGCCGAAGCGCACCGGCAGCCACGATACGCCCAAACCCCCGGATACGATCATGTGCCGCCCACCCTCGACGACATGCCCATAGGCGAAGCGCTGTCCGTAGGCTGAATTGCTGATGGGGGGGCCGATGAACGGCAAGCGCACCTGTCCACCATGTGTATGGCCGCATAACGTCAGGCTGACACGGTCAGGGACAGTAATGAAGATGTCCGGTTCATGCGCAAGGAGCAATATCGGATTGCCGTCGTCGGGTATTGCGGCCATTGTTCCAGGCAGATCGTCGACGCCCTTGTAAACGCCGCGAGAAAACTGCATGGCCCACTGGTCGCCAAGACCCGCAAGCCAGAATGCTGGGCCATCCTGCTGACGGATAAGCGTGGCGGTGTTCTCGAGGACCGGAATGCCATTGTCGACGAGGGCTGCGCGGACGCTGTCGACACCGTGCCACCAGTCGTGGTTGCCGAGAATGGCGTGGCAGCCGAGTGGCGCGGAAAGTTTCGAAAGTGAATTGCCCCAAACAGTGTCGGGCACGATCCCGGTGGCATAGCGCGGCGACACACCCATCACATAGTCGCCAAGGAGAAGGATGATGTCGGGCTGCAGGCTATTCGAAACACCAACGATCTCGTCGATCCTGGAAGCCGGCATCCAAGGCTCGCAGGCGTGGATGTCAGCGACCACGACGATGCGCAGGGGCTTGGCAGTGGTCGGCCAGCGCGGCGGAAGGAGCTTGTAGTGAGTGACACGCAGTCGAAACCGAGGCTCAATCGCGATGACATAACTCGCCAGACCGAATGCCGCCAGCGACACGGCGCCAAAGAGCTGCAGGAATGACCGCCGCGACGTCAGCACTTGTATTTCCCAGCAGAACGAGGTCTGTTTTAGAGATCGCCACGAATTCAGCTGCGGCAGCCTGAACCACATCAACCGCGTGAGAGGCCTCGCGGGGTCAATAGTTTCCCAAATTGGCGTCACCTGCAAGCATTGGTGTTATTGCGCAGGGGAGGGAGCTCGGGCTAGGACCCGTCAACTGCTCCGATTTGCCACTGATCTCGGGCGGATGGTGTAGTTCCATTCCGGATGAATGCGTCGCCTTAGATGGCGAGCGCCTCCATCTCGACATCTTCACTTGATCCCTTTTTTCGTCGGTCGCGGAATCGACCGCGCGCCCAACTTCAAGCCCGTTAGATTGTCGTGACTGCGATCAGCTCGACCAGGGCCACGCGATCGAGGAGGGCGCCGTCCGCGCCAGGTTTGCGTGATGCGGCAGAACAGGGTGTTCGATGTTGCTCCACGTCAATGTACCCGTCGGATGGTAATGCAATGTGGAGCGCGAGGCCTGTCTCGCTAGCATTGCAGTTCGACCTTCCACAACCGGCTTTGGTCATCCAGCTTCGAGCCGACCGCTTCCCGCCTTTGACGTATCGCATGCTTCGGCTGCGCTTCGACAAGATTGCGGCGCTCTCGAGCTGAAACCGGAGGGCGAACTTTCGTCGGCTGCAAACCGGCTTCTTACCGCTCTCGCAGTGTTTCCTGCTTGTATTGCATCATTGGCGAGAGAAAGTAGCTGATGATGCTGCGCGTGCCAGTCTGGGATGTTCATTCGGACGCGAAGCTTGGTAACTTCAGTCTCCTCGGTTCGGTCCGAATGGACAACCTACAGAAAGCTCGCAACTAGAGCCTGTTCCATCCCGATGGCATCGGGATGGAACCCCATCTCTTTTGCTTGAGCATGATCTTCTCCGAAAACCGGGCTCCCGCCTTTTGCTACGCTGACTTCGGTTCGGGATCATGGCTTTGAGGTGCTGTTTATCCAGTCCTTATTTGGCCACGGCAGCCCCGCGTTCCTTCAGGTCACATAAAATGAGGCTGCGCCAAGCGAGAGATGTGGGGAAAGGGTGGCGAACTGTATTTGAGATGCGCCGCCGGCCCCGTCACTGTCGAAAGAGAGCGCCCCGGTTTCACTGTTGTAGATGATATGATCGGAACTGTCATGCGCGGCTGCACCAACAAAGAAAGCTTTGGATGGAAGCCCTCCCGGCTGAAGCCCGGCAAAAACGGTATCGCTGAGATGGAACGTATCCTGGGAGCGCTTGAAGTCGGTGATCTTATCGACATTGCCGGCTCCAAGAGCAGTATTGAACGAGAAGGCATCGTGGCCTCCGTAACCGGTCAAGACGTCGGCGCCGAGCCCGCCGTTGATGACATTGTTGCCGGCATTGCCCTGGATGGTCTGGGCGAACTCGTTGCCGGTGAGGGTCATCGCCTTCGTGTCGGACGGGTTGTTGGTGGCGAGATGCTCGATCTCCGAATCGGCCGAAAGCGCATAGCTCACCGAGGCGATCACACTGTCGTTGCCGCCGCCCACTGCCTCAACCACCTTCTCGTTGGCATTATCGACATAGTAAGTGTCGTTGCCGCCATAGCCGATCATCGTGTGGCCACTGGTTCCATGCAATACATCGGCGCCGCTGGTGCCGTACAAGGTGCCATCGCTGGTGCCGCCGGAAGGAGGGACAGTCCCGGTCACGGTCCCAGGCCCAGTCTCGGTCCCGGTCGAGCCAGTAGTTGGGGGAGTGACGTTGGCACCTGTGACGGTGTCGCCGCTGCCGGCCTTCTGATAGAGCTGAACCCCATCGATCTGCATCTGCATCGATGAGGGGGTCGAGCTATCCAGAGTCGTATGCCATCCGGTCGCGCTCGAATTCGCGACCTGATTGCTCATGATCAATTCCATCGGTTCATTCGGAATCGGCGCCTGCGCGCTGGTCACTTGCCCGATCTGTTTCCCATCGAAATACCAGGTGATCGACTGACCAGGCACCCAGTTGATGGCGTACGCGTGGAAGCCGGCCGTGAGATCAACACCTGTGTCGGTGACACCGCCGAACGTCCCCGACGGTGTGTGAATGTGCCAAGACAACGCTTGATTTGCCGGCCCCGAACCTTCGGTAAATCCACCCTCCTGCATATCGATCTCGAAATTATCGCCGCTGCTGCCCGCGCCTTGGCCGGGCATCATCCAGAGGCCAGGCCACGCGCCGTTGCCGCTCGGCGCCTTCATGCTGATCTGAAGATAGCCACCGTCGAATTCGAAGTTGCCATAGCTGCTGACGGCGCCGGACGTGACAGGGAATGTCTGTGCAGACCCCTGAGCCACCCCGTCCACGGGCTGTTCGATTGCCGTGAGATTCAACAGCCCGTTGCTCACCGTATCTTGGCTCGGCATATTGTATTCCGCATTGAACTGGTTGCCCATTCCACTTCCGCCCGACCCATTGTCGTTCCACGGCCAGCCGTTGGCGGCATTGCTCGTGATGTAGGTATTCCAGTCGCTGTCGAGCGCCGTGCCGGAGAAGTTTTCCTCGAAGACGAGGTCGCTAGAGGCAAAGCCTGCGGGTGCGGAAAGAGCCATTGCATGATCCTCTATGGTGTTGAAAAAAGGGAATTCCACTGCCGCGCATCGCCAATGCGCGCGACATATCGCATGCTCGCAGCTGGGCACCGCGAACGGATTTCAAAGTAGCGGAGATTTGGAAGTCCTCGCCCGGACATTATTGTCGAGCGAGCTTAACGTTGAACTCGCCATCGAAGGCGAGTTTTGTCGGCGGGAATGCCCATCAGGCCCTCCCTTGAAACGGTGTCGCAGCTGACGCCACAAGGTGTTCAACGGTTCGAGCCGCAGCCGCATTGAAGCCGAGGCAGCTCTTCCGGCGGACGCGCCGCCAAGCATGCCGTTTAGTAAAAGCAACGGTAGATCCTTAGTTCATTGCGTTTTTTTTGTTGTCATTCCACCCGCGCCCTAAGTAAAACGCAGGCATTTCCGCTTCCTGGCTTATCCGCACACCGTCTTGTACCTACGTGAATAGATTATTCGTGGACGATGTACGCAAGCCAGGAGACCTTACTGCCATTTGCGGCCAGAATGAGGCTAGGTGAAAACTTATCAACACTCTCATATAGTGTGAAAACTTATCAACACTCTCATGTAGTGCGTCGGACAACCACTCCGAAACAGCGTTCCGGGCTACACGCGTCGCTGGGCGACGTCGCCGGTGGCACGGCGGCGATGTCCGCATCATGCGCCTTCAATGATCGAAGGTGGAAGGCTGGCACCGTTATCGAGCGTAGCCCTACAGCACCGGACAGGCCGCTCAATCGCAACGCCAACGTGCCTGCATCGGGATCAAATTTTTCAAGATCTGGACAGCGCCAAGATGTGCAACCGCATCCAAGGGAAGTACGGTCGCTTAAGCGGCTTTTTGTTGAAATGGCTGAACGTGGCCCTAGGGCACTAGGGCGTGAGGGCGCTTCGTCGCCGCGGGGCGGCCCCGCGGATTGTCAAATTTGAACTGCGCAACCGGTCGCCAAAGCTCCAGCTTGTGGCCGTCTGCTAACCGCCTGGCGTGCTCTTTCGCCGCGTCGCCCACAAGCGGCCGTGTTCGTCCAGAACGTAGACACGATAATGCGGCATCGCTTGTCCAGACCGGCGACGACATTCTAACGGTCAGCCTCGCTGTGGAACGGCGAGATTTTGGTTCCTACGAGTTACCTGCGATGGGGCCGCGCGCCGGGTGAGGGTGCATGAAATCGCTGGCCCATTCGCTTTGCGGTGGCAGATCGACGCTCTCGATGGAGCCGGCGCCGCCGGTCAACAAGGCCATCTCGGAGACTTCCCGTATCGGCCAAACCGGTTTCCCTGCAATGCCTAAATCGGCGTCGGCTATGCTCTCCAAAGTCGGACCCGCGATAGCAAATGCTGTGACAAAGCTTCGGCGGCCCCGCCGAGGCGCGTCGTGGCGTAGGCGAACGCAGTAAGGGCCAAGCCCGCCACGATCGCTCCGGCCCGCCGGGCGGCGCCTACCTTGCCGCGCATGGCCGCCTTCAGATCGCTTGCCACGGCGCGCGGCAGCACCTCCCGGACGTATCGCCATTCGGCTCCAAGAACGTCTTGGGACCCGGCGAGACCCGTCAACACTGCCTTGGCGGTGCCCTCGACGAGACAGCGGTGAACGAAGTATTTCCACGTGGTGCGCTGGACCGGCACAGTGTGGAGCACATGCGCCGCTGGCCGATACGCCCAATAGCCCCCAGGGTATAGACCGGCGGTCCGGATGCAGAACTCCGTCTCCTCGCAGCTCTCAGCCTTGCCGCCGATCCTTGCTCGGCCGCTGACGGAGAACCCGAGCTTGCGGCGCCCGAGATCCGGCGCAAAGCCACCGGCGTGCCGCAGCACGTCGGCCCGCACGGACATGTTGGCCCCGATAGGGTTGCGGATGCGCCCGTCGCGCACGTGCATGCCGGCGTAGGTGCAGCCGACGACCCAGTGGAACTCGCCGGGAAACCAGGAGGGCGGCGGCACTTGCCACAGCGGCTCAACCGGGCCGCCGGCGCCCAACACTGCTGGATCCCGATAAGCCTCCAACAGCTCCTCCAGCCAGTGCGGGTCGGCGACAGCGTCATCATCGAGGAAGGCGATCACGGGGGCCGTGGTGTATTCCGCTCCTGTCATGCGCCCGCCCGACAAGCCCGCTTGCCTGGCATTGGCGAGGATGGTGACGCCCGCAATCTCGCGCGCGGCGCGCTTTAGCAAGGCCTCGTTGTTGTCCACGACCACGACGATTTCACGTGGGACATGCGTTTGGGCGCGGACGGACCCGACCGCACGCTTCAACTCGTCCCAGCGGTCGAGAGTGTGTGCGCAGATCACAACGGAGGCTTCAGTCATGGGGCCTCCCGGCTGGTTTCTGAGGCCGGGCCGGTTTCGCGTGTCTGCGTCGCCCGAGCCGTGGCGGCTTTGAGGATGTTCCAGAGCGCACCGCCGTCATGGTGAATATCGAACTGGTCGTATTCGTCGACCGGATAGCGTCCGCTGTCCTGCTGCGACACCAGCCGCCACACCATCCAGCCGGCGCAGTTGCGATCACGCGTCAGCGTGTCGAGCCACATGGCGTAAGCTGCAGCCGCATTCTGATTGGAGCGGGCGTGGCCGAACTCCTCCAGAAGCACCGGCTTCCCGGCGCGAACTGCCAACCGGCAGAACTCGGTGATCATGTCGTTGAATTGCTGGATCGTGAGCTTGTAGTAGAGCGGGTAGCCGTGCCAGGTCCCGAAATCGAGAGTCGGGACGGTCAAATCGGATAGCTTCGGGTCGAGACTGTTGGCGTTCCCTGAGCTGACAAGGTGATTGGAATCGAGGGACTTCACGTAGGCCGACATTTCGGCAGTCCAGGCCAACCGCAAAGCCTCTGGGCGCGCATTGCCTTCGTTCATCAGCTCCCAAGCCATGATAGTCGGGTCGTCCCGGTAGGCACGCCGAGTGAGCGGGTTGACGCGCTGCACGACGTGGCGGACCCAAGTCCTGTAGTCTCGCTTCGTGCGCGGGTCATCGAAGAAAAACGTGGCCTCGTCCCGGCTCCCATACCAGGCCCGCATCTGCTGGGCGCCCCCCGTGTAGGCCCAGAAATCCAGGACGGCGATGATGAGCCTGAGGCGTCGCTTGCCGGCCTCGGCGATGAGGAAATCAACCTTCTGCATGCCGTTGACGCCGTCATTGATCGTCATCCTGTTTTGACTCGGATCCCAGTGGAGCAGGTATGTGCCCTTGACCGCGAGATTACTGGCTTCGCCTTCAAGCCGCCAATCCCAGATCGTAGGCTTGCTTCCGTCGAGCGACCCGATCACCGGCTGGAGGAAGGTGCGGACCACATTGGCGCCCATCGCCACCGCGTCGTCGAGAACGCGGGTGACCTCATCCTGCGACCCGTAGGTTAGATAGTGGTTGTTTACGCCGGTCACGAAGAACGGGCTGCCGTCCAACGTAAAGTTCGTTCCGGAAGTCTTGACGAAGGACGTTGCCGGCGGATCGTCTGCGGCGCTCGCGACAGCCGGAACGGATACGAACGCGAACACGAGCGCACACAACCACGCCTTGCGCAGTTCGTATTTCGCCCGTTGCCATTCGACAATCATCCCTCCACATGACCCTTGCCGGAGGCACAGCGCAAGAACCCCGAAGGATTACCTCCTCTGACCTCGCACAGCCCGGCGTCGTTCGGGCATAGTGGTGCTTGGCCGCTTCCAGCCGCTCGAGTATGGACCCGTGCTGTCAGACATCTCCCAATCAAGTGTTCGGCTCCCCACATGGCGAGTCCTCGCAGCCGCAGTAGGTGGAAACTATCCTCGCGATGCGGCGCGCGATGCGGCTTTCCATCTGCCGCCCTTGGCTTGCGGGCCCGCGGCGGAGTCCAGGTTAGGCGGATCGCCTGAGGTGGTTCTCGTGGAACTGTGAGCTGGCGTCCTTTGAACTCCGCCGTGAGGACAACAATGCGCATTTGCCTGAGTCTCGATCCGTCCCGGCTACTGCGATGGCACCTCTGGCTGGCAGAAGCGCTTGCTGAACTGCCCGGCAACGAAGTCTCCTGCGCTTTGGCGGCCGGTCGCCGCCCGCTGCCGTTAATCTGCCGTCTGCTGCTCGAACTCGAACGACTGGTCTATGGCTTTCGCGGGAACGGCGCCATCGACCCCGTCGAGGCGGCGCTGCGGTGCCTGCCTTCGCCTCCGGCCGACCAAGTGGATGTCGTGATCGATTTGAGTGGGGCGGAATCGCTCCCGGCGGGGCGGCGCGTGCTCACACCGGTCTTCAACGGCGCACCCGGCGAGATCGGAGTCGTGGCGGCCTGGGTGGATCATCAGGATCTTCTCGTCGACCTGCATGACACGGCGCGCCCGTTGCGGCCGTGGACGGCGCGTCCGGCCAGTGGAGACCGTGAAGTCTTGGCAGCGAGGCTCGACAGCGCCCTTTCCTGCGCTGTGCCGCTGATCCTCAAAGCACTGTGCGAGGAAACCGGTTCTGCTGCGGCCGTTATCCCCGGTCCACGGACCGCAGTGCCTTCGTTTGGCGCGCTTTCGGCGTTTGCAAGGGCGACCGGCACGGTGGCATCGAAGGCGATCGGGCTTTTGGACGTCCTGGCGAGGGGCGGCAGGATGTGGGGGATTGGCTGGCGCTTCGATGAATCGGCGAGCCTGCTCGACAAAGGCGAAGGAGCCTTCCGGGTGCTCACCGGAAATGCCGACAGCTACCTTGCCGACCCGTTCCCGTTCCCGCACCAGGGGCAGGATTTCATCTTTGTCGAACAATACCTCTACTCGAAGAACCGGGGGTGCATTGCGGTCGTGACAGTGAACCGGGACGGGACAGCCGGCGCATCCCGGATCGTCGTGGAGGAACCGCATCACCTCTCCTACCCGTTCGTGTTCAAGCACGACGGGCAGATCTGGATGATCCCCGAATCGGGGGCGGCCAGGAACGTCAGCCTCTACAGGGCAGTGGAATTCCCTTACCGATGGACGCGGGAGGGCTGCCTTATGGAAGGCATTGAGGCCTACGATACCACGCCGCTCTGGCATGCGGGCGGCTTTTGGTTTTTCGTCAGCCCAAGGCTGTGGAGGTCCACGTCCTGGGATGTCCTCAGCCTCTACCGTGCCGAGAGCCTGACCGGGTCCTGGACGCCCCATGCCGCCAACCCGGTCCTGCTCGATGCCAGGCTCAGCCGCCCCGCAGGCGCCGTCATCCGACACGGCGGACGCACGCTACGCCCGGTCCAAGACTGCGCGCGCGGCTATGGCGGCGCGGTGACGTTCTGCCAGATCGATGCGCTCGGGGCGTCGGAGTTTGCCCAGACCCCGGTCGGTCGCATTTGGTCCGGAGCGTTGGGGTGTCACACCTACAACCGCCGGTCTGGCTTGGAGGTGATCGACCTGTTCGGGCATATCCGGGGTTTGCGAGAGGTCACGACCTCGTATCGGCTGCTGGTACCCGACGCGCCGGTCTCGGGACCGCGTGGGCAGTCCCTCTCTTGGCCGGTCTCGTCCGGGTTAGCTACCCGTAGCCAGGCGGTCGAGCGCAAGATACCCCGCCTGCGAAGGGCCGGGCGCGCTCGACCCTTCTCGGGCACAGAATAAGCTCGGAAATCACAGCCGAGTGAAGGAACGAGCCTACCTGGACATCGCAGCTTCTGGCCAGTGGCAATGTCAGCGTGCGCTGAACGTTCATTTCTTCGCGCTGTCTTCCGCATGGCTCGCTCAGTAGAAATTGTCGCTTGTGAGCTTGTGCCGGCCGCGGGTCGATGAAGGTCCTTGCTGGCGTTGAAGGTGGCCCCAGAGCTCTAAACGGTTTGGCAACGCTGCCAACACAGCTGCTGAAGATGATCGGTGCCGCTGCCGTACTGTCCGCGCCGTGGCATGGCTCGAACTAACCTAAATGGATACCCCCAAGGAGCTAATCATCTATTGTTTTTCCCTAACCATCTATCGTTCTTCCATTTCAGATCTGCATCAGTAATGTTCGGGTAACTAAAGATTAAGATGCCATCTAGGTCACAATCTTATTTCACATCATCTTGATTTCACTTTCCGGGGAGTCTGCACATGGCTAGATCAAGCACATCCGTGGATGTGGCGGTCATTGGAGCGGCCCCCTACCTGTCTCTGGCCGCGCATTTACGTGCGCGAGATGTCGAGCACCGGATTTTCGGGGAGCTCATGGGGTCATGGCTCATGGGGTCATGGAAGCATTTCCTGGGCCCAACGCTGTTGCGCCAGATCCGCCTGGTTGAGGGCGCGCCGCAGCTATCGGCCCATTACGAGACCTCGGTGCCTGGCCTGCATTTCATCGGTCCCGCCGCCGCGAACAGCTTCGGCCCGGTGTGTCGATTCGTATACGGGACCTATCACCCGGCCCATCATCTCGCTCGACACCTAGCGGCAGTTCTTGCGCGCTTCCAGCCCGCCTCCTGGGTTCCATCGTACGACCTCAAAGCGCTGTCATGAACGCCCGTCTCGCCAGCATTCTCGCCCCTGTCGGTGGCGTACCGTCGCCTGACCCGATTGATTTCGCGCTGCGCCGATCGCTGACTCTGCCCCGGGTCAGCTTCGTCGTCCCGACGCTCAATGAAGCCGAGAACCTCCCTTGGCTTCTGCCGCGCATCCCCAACTGGGCGCATGAGATCATTATCGTGGATGGTCGCTCGACCGACGACACGGTCGCGGTCGCGCGCCGCCTGCGCGAGGACGTGAAGATTGTCATGCAGCCCCGGCGGGGCAAGGGTGCTGCACTGCAGGCAGGATTCCTGGCCGCCACAGGCGAAATCATCGTCATGCTGGACGCCGACGGCTCCATGGTGCCGGAGGAGGCGATCGTCTTTGTCAGTGCGCTGATGGCCGGCGCGGATCTCGTCAAGGGTTCACGCTTTATCCAGGGCGCCGGCACCGACGACATGTCGCTGTTCCGGATGTTCGGTAATAAGGGGCTGACCCTGTTCGTGCGGCTGCTCTATGGCGGTTGGTTCTCCGATCTATGCTACGGATACATAGCCTTCTGGACCAAGCACGTCGCCACGCTTGACTGCGATTGCGATGGGTTCGAGATTGAGACCCTCATCAACGTGCGGGCCTTGAAGAACCACCTCAATATCGTCGAGGTGGCGAGTTTCGAGGCTTCGCGCATCAGCGGTGTGAGCCATCTGCGCGCCATGCCGGACGGCTGGCGCGTCCTGAAGACCATCCTGCGCGAGAGGGTGCACCAACAGCGCAGGCGGAGCGTGACAGCCTGTGTTGTCGGTGGACAGACCTGATGCGAATCCTGATGGTTGCCGCTCGCTGCTACCCCCTCATAGGCGGCATCGAAACTCACATCCAGGAAGTCGGTCCCCGCTTGGTGGCGCGTGGCCACGCCGTCGACGTGCTCACCACCGATCCCTCGGGGGAGTTGCCGGTTGAGGAGGAGGTGCGCGGCATGCGCGTGCGGCGCGTGCCGGCCTGGCCGAGGGAGCTGGACCTATATTTTGCGCCCGGCATTTATACCGCGATCCGGCGCGGGACTTGGGATCTGATCCATTTCCAAGGTTACAACACCTTCGTGGCGCCGATCGGGCTGCTCGCCGCCATCCGCGGGGACCTGCCGTTCATCCTGACCTTCCACAGCGGCGGGCATTCCTCCCGGCTGCGCAACGCCGTGCGCGGCACACAGCACGCGCTGCTCCGGCCGCTGGTGGCCCGGGCCGCGCGGCTGATTGGCGTCTCCGAATTCGAAGCCAGCTTCTTCAGCGTGAGGATGGGCGTGCCGCGGGAACGGTTTGTCGTCATCCCGAACGGCGCCGCGATGCCGGCTCCGAGCCCCGGCATCAAGGTCGATCCGCACCTGATCGTCTCGGGCGGCAGGCTGGAGCGCTACAAGGGCCATCATCGGGCGATCGCGGCCTTGCCCGAACTAATCCGCCGGATACCGGACGTGCGACTGCACATCGTCGGAACAGGCCCGTACGAGAGAGAATTGCGGCGCCTCGTCGCGACGCTCGGCCTCGAGAAGAGGGTCACAATTGCGGGTATTCCCGGATCCGAGCGGCAGCAAATGGCAGACCTCCTGGCGAGCGCCGCGCTGTTCGTGCTGTTCAGCGACTACGAAGCCCATCCGGTCACCGTAATGGAAGCCCTGTCGCTGCGCCGTCCGGTCCTCGTCAGCGACACGTCCGGTCTGCGGGAGCTGGCCGCCAACGGCCTGTGCAGGGCGATTCCGCGCAACGCCGGTCCGGGAGAGCTGGCCGCCGCCATGGCCGAGGAACTGGAGGCCCATCGGGAGGTCCCGGATTTGGCGCTGCCCGACTGGGATGCCTGTGCGCAAGCGCTGAGCGACGTTTATTGTGAGGTCCTGAGCAGCCGATCCGCGGTCCGCTTGCCCTCCGGCGGCGTGACATCGTGGCCTCCTGCGACGAGGGCATGATGCTGATGATGCCGGCTCATTTCACCGCCGGAGCCAGGGTCAACCCGCTCCAGGCCGGGATACGATTCGTCTCGGCCGTTGTCGGTCCCGACCTTCGCGACGGCAGCGCCGATGCCCCGTCGCAACGCGCCAGTTCCGGATGGATCGCGGTTCTATGCCTGACGACCGCCGCTGCTCTACTCCTCGTCGTGACCGGGCACGCAGCCGGGCGCCGGGGCTATGACGTGGCGCCGCCGCTCTTCTGGTCGGGTGTCGTTCTCTTGGTCGCTCCGACCAGCCTTCGCATCGCCTGGCCGACAACAGCCCGGGGTGAGCGCCTGGTCCTCCTGTTCCTGCTTGCCGAAGCCCTGCTCTACTGCACGATAGTCTATTCCCCGACGAGCTTCAGCGGTTACGACGAGGTTTTGCACTGGATCGCGGCCGAGGATCTCATCACGGCCCGCCGGCTGTTCCTGTCCAACCCGCTTTTCCCTATCGGGCCAACGTATCCCGGCCTGGAAATCCTGACGATGGCGATCGTAGATCTGACAGGACTGCCCTTGTTCGTATCGGGGACGCTCTTGTTGGTCATCCTCAAGGGCACGTTCATCGGTGCCCTGTTTCTGTTCCTCGAGAGCATCGCCGGATCGCCGCGTATCTCGGCTATCGCCTGTCTGGCCTATATGGGCTGCTCAACCTTCTTCCTGTTCGATTCAATGTTCTCCTACGAGAGCCTCGGCATCGTGCTGTGCGTGCTGACCTTCGCGGTCGAGGCAGCGTCCAAGGATCTCGTCGGGCGACCGAGGCTGAAGTCGCTCTGGCTGATTGCCTTGCTATTGGCAAGCCTTGCGGTCACGCATCACCTCTCGGCCGCCTTCGCCGCCATCTATTTCGGAGCGCTGGCAGCCCTCGAGGCTTTGCGCCGGCACGACCCCCTGCGGATCAAGACCAGCATTGCCGTGGGCCTCGCGGCGATCCTCGCCATAGTCCTGCCGACCCTGTGGGTGCAGGCCCGTGGCATCCCTCTCACAGGCTATCTCGGCCCGGTGATCGACTCCGGCTTCGACACATTGCTCGGGAAGATCCTCGGCGCGCCCACACCGCGGTCGGAGCACCTCGGAGCGCCGGACAAGGCCCTCTACATGCGGCTGACCACCTTGCTGGCGCTCCTGCTGGTGGTACTCGGACTGGCAACGGGATTCTTTCGGTCGCTGGCCATGGCAGCGCCGAGTGGTGCGCGGTCCGGTTGGCGTCCGATCCAGGACATTTTCGAACGCCGCTGGCGCGATAGCCGCCTCGTGCTCCTCAGCTTGCTGGCCTTCGGGCTCCCAGTCTCGGTGGCCTTCCGACTGACCGTCGCCGGATGGCAAGTCGGCAACCGCATGGGAACGTTCGTGTTCATCGCCGTCGGGCTGGTCGTCGCGGTGAGCATCGTCCACTTCTGGCAGGGCCGCACGCCACGCGGGTGGCGCCGCATCGCACCGGCCGTTGCTCTGGTGATCATCGTCCTGGGCGGCGTCACGAGCTCTTCGATTAATCCGATCCATGGACGCTACAGAGTGGCCGCAGATCAGGAATCGATCGAGCCGATGGGGATCGAAACGGCACGCTGGGCCAAGGAATGGCTCGGTGCCGGCAACCGCTTCACCACCGACCGCATCAACCGCCTTCTGCTTGCGGGCTACGGCCGGCAGGACGTCAGGGTCACTATCGTCGAAGGCGTCGATGCCGCGCGCATATTCGAGGCCGAGACATTGGGGCCCGACGAGTTTTGGGCCTTAGCGGGAAGCGACATCGATTTCCTGCTGATTGACCTGCGCCTGACCACGGCCCCGCCGGTGCTCGGCTTTTACTTTCAGCCGTGGCAAGCGCCGCGGGGAACGCCGCTCTCGGGCGCAGCGCTGCTCAAGTTCAATGACGTCAAGGGCGTCACCCGCATCTACGACAACGGCTGGATCGTCATCTATGACGTGAGGGGATTGCATGAGAATTTGTAGCAAGCGGGACCTTCTGGCCGCGTGCATGTGGGCGGGGGCCGCGGTGGCGGCCGTTGCGGTCAGCGACAGCTTGCTCCTCCGTACTGCCCTGGGCGCGCCCATGGTGTTCCTCGTCTCGGGCCACACGGTGCTGCGGGCCATTGGCGTTAGGACCACCTCCGCGTTGCAACACTTCGTCTACGCGGTCGGAGCAAGCCTCGCCGCTGGTATTGCCGGGGGCTTTGCCCTGAACGCCGCAGGCTTCCTTACGCCTCTCGGCTGGGCGGTGTGGTTCTGGGCCGTGACGGCCGCCGCGGCACTGGTGGCCGCCGGCCGCCGCGACACTCCCGATCTGCCAGCCTGGCCGGCTCCGGCGGGGGTCCGGCTCTGGCAGGGGGCCGCGCTCATGCTAGCGGTGCTTGTGGCGACCGGAGCCTATGCGCTGGCCGTCCGGGACGAAGCGGCCTACCGGGAGTTCAAATACACCGCGTTCTGGTTGTTGCCATCGGCCAGTGGCGAGTCCGGCCGGATCACCATCGGCATCAGGAGCGCCGAGACTCAACCTCAGCGATTCGACGTGGAAATCACCCTGGACGGGCAACCGTTCGCCGTTTTCCGATCGATCGCCGTCGCGCCGGGCGACACCTGGGCGCGGGAAATCCCGGTGCCTGCCTTGGCAACTCGCCAGACGGCCGAGGCGCGGCTCTATCGACCGGAAGACAACCGGCTCTATCGCAGCGTTTCGACGCTGGTGCCGGGCATCTGAAACGAGGCTCGACCATGCGCATCCTGCTGCTGTCGCAGTTCTATCCGCCGGTGATCGGGGGAGAGGAGCGGCACGTCCGCAACCTCGGCGCGGCGTTGGCGCAGCGGGGCCATCATGTCAGCGTCGGGACCTTGATGCATCCCGGATCGCCCGAAACCGAGCTGGACGGCACGGTCCGCGTGCATCGCCTGCGCGGCACGTTCCAGCGCCTGTCAGGCCTCCACACCGATCCCGAGCGCCGCCACGCACCACCTTTCGCGGATCCCGAACTGGTGCTGGCCCTGAAGCGGCTGGTCACCCAGGAGAGGCCGGACATCGTCCACGCCCATAACTGGATCTACGCGTCCTTCCTGCCGCTCAAAGTTTTGAGTGGGGCACGCCTCGTGGTCACGCTCCACGATTACGGCCTTGTCTGCGTCAAGAAGAACTTCATGCACTTGGGCGCCCATCTCTGCAGTGGCCCAGCGCCGGCCAAATGCTTACATTGCGCCACTGGGCATTACGGGGCCGTCAAGGCAGCCGCGACCACTTTGAGCAACTGGGCGTCGAGCTTCGCCGCTCGGCGCGTGGTGGACCGCTTCATCGCGGTGAGCCACGCGGTGGCGCGTCACACCGGACTCACCCAAGGCGGCGCCCCCTACGAGGTCATCCCCAACTTCGTGCCCGACGATGTCGGGGTGCTTGGCCCGGAAGATCCCTGCCTGCGGGAGGAGCTACCTGGGGATGGATTCATCCTGTTCGTCGGTGACATGATGCGCCTCAAAGGCATTGACGTTCTCCTGCAAGCCTATGCCGGCCTGGAGCGGGCGCCGCAGCTGGTCCTGATCGGGCGCCGGGTCGCCGACACGCCAACCGAATTTCCGCCGAACGTTCGAGTTTTCAGCATGTGGCCGCATTCCGCCATCATGCATGCATGGCGGCGCTCACTGTTCGGCGTGCTGCCATCGCTGGGGCCCGAAGCCTGTGCGACAGTGATCATGGAAGCGATGGCGTCCGGCAAGGCAGTCGTTGCAACCGACGTCGGCGGCATGCCTGATCTCGTCGATCATGGCGAAACAGGGCTTCTCGTGCCGCCTGGTGATGCGCATGCCCTGGCCCACGCGATGCAAACACTTCTGGAGGACCGCAACCTGCTTGCCCGCCTGGAGGCGACAAGCCTCGCCAGGGTGGGGCGCCTCAAGGCCGGAGCGGTTGTGACCCGGATCGAGCAGGTCTACCGGGACGTCCTGCGCCCAGCCGCCAGCAGGTCGGCGGTGCCGGCGCACCAAGGGTCGGGAGAGCCTTCATGCCGGTAGGCCTCGCCGGGACGGCCATTGTTCGCGTGCGCCGGGCGCTTCAAAAGAACGCCACGCTCGTCACGAATTCCGGCGCTCTGGCGATCGGAACGATGGCAGCGGCCGGTCTTGGGTTAATCTATTGGTTGCTCGCCGCCCGGCTGTTTCCGCCGGAGGTGATCGGCAAGGCCTCTGCCCTCCTGTCCGTGATGGGGCTCGTCGGCCTGCTGGGGGAGGGCGGGCTCGGGACCCTGCTGATGGGCGAAATCGTTCGGCACCCGGGCAAGGAGCGCGGCCTCGTGGCCGCGGCAGCGTCCGTCGGGGTGGCGCTGGCGGTTGGCTTCGCCTTGTTGTTTGTCTTCGGGGAGGCGTATCTCAACAGATCGACCGGGCCGATCGACGGTTGGTTCGTGGGCGTTGCGTTCGTCCTCGGCTGCTGCCTGACCGTTCTCAGTGCGGTGGTCGACCAGGCGCTCGTCGGCAACTTGCGCAGCACCGGCAGGATGATCCGGCAAGTGCTGTTTTCCACGTTCAAGCTGATGCTGATCGCCGCCGCCGCAGCCGCTGGCTACGACTCCAATGCCGCGATTCTTCTGACCTGGGTGGCCAGTATGCTGGCGTCCTGGATCGGCGTCGATCTCTTGACCCGCGGCGGCGCGCGTCACCTCGTTGGGCCCCCCGATTTCCCGCTACTGCATACGCTTCGACGCAAGGTCTTTGACCACTACACGCTCGATGTGGCCTTGCAGACCCCGGGCCTCATCATGCCGTACCTTGTGGTAATTCTCCTGTCGCCGGCCATCAATGCCGCCTTCGTATCGTTGTGGATGGTGGTATTCATGGCCTCGATCATTCCCGCAGCCATGGCTACGGCCCTGTTCCCCGTGATCAGAGCAAGCCCGAAACAATCCAGACACAACATCCTTTTGTCGCTCATGGCGTCATTGCTCTTCTCGCTGGTCTGCGCCGTCTTCGTCTTCACCTATTCGCAGGAGGTCCTTGCGGTCTTCAATCCGACCTATCCTGAGATCGCCGGTTCGAGCCTGCGCTTTCTCGGTTTTAGCCTGCTGGGATTAACGCTCAAATTTCATGCCTGCACGCTGGCGCGGCTGAGCGATACGATGCGCAAAGCATCTCGCTGGTTCATGCTTGGCGGATTACTGGAACTGTGCTTCGTGGTCGCGGGGGCGAAGCTTGATGGACTGCAAGGCCTGGTCCTAGGCTGGACGCTCGCCATAAGCATCGAGGGTGCATGTGCGGCCCTCGTTTTGGCATTCGCAACGAAGCTGAATTCCGCCAGCGGTCCTGTGCACGAAGGGCCGTCTGTTGCGTCACCATCTGAGACTTGAGGAGACACCGCTCATGGCGCAAGGTTTTCGACCGCAGGATTGCGCGCTGAAGATTGGTTAGGGGCATTTTGGCGCGTTCCGATTGCTGCTCGCGATTTTCGTGGTTCTGCAGCACTTCCTGGCAATCTCGTGCCAGAGCCCATCGCAACGGCGCCGCTACCCTATGAGTTTGGGAACATCGCCGTTCTGGTCTTCTTCGCCCTGTCGGGCTTTGTGATCAGCGAGGCGGCCGATCGGATTTATGCGGGGAGGCCCGTCGCCTTCATGGCCAACCGTTTGCTCAGGATCCTGCCGCATTTCGCGCTCGCGACGATATTGCAGTCCTTACTTCTCGCAACCACTCTTGTTCTGGCATAAATGACGCAGCAGAGATCTCTGCCGGCGGCGGGCCTTGGCATTGCGGCGGCTTTTGCGCCCATCTTCAGGCTCGCCCTGGTAAGGAGGGCACAGCCGATATGCGGATTTGAGCCTTACTTTCGTGTATGGCTGTGCGCTACTTCGCCCTGAGCGGCGGCACCAGGCTCAGTTGGGCCACCGCCGCCGTGGCTTGCGCGGGCATAGTCTCGCGCTTCTCCTGCGCCAGCCGGCACATGACCCGGTGCTCGGTTTCGAACGAGCAGTTGCGACCGAGTTCACTTTGCTTGTAGGGCTCCTCGGCCTCATGACCGTGCTCCATGCGTCTGCATCGGGCCATTCCGCTGGATCGACCGGGGGCTCGGGGATTTCACCTATCCCATTTACCGTTGGCAAAGTGAATTTCATGATATTCGTTCTCTGGTGACTGCGGAATACTCCTGCACTGGCTTAATCGGAGGGCTGGCCTTGAGTTTGATTGCGACATACGGGCTGCGTGGCCTGGTCGATTGGAAAATTGACTTGCTATGGGATGCTGTTCGGGGCGGCCAAATCGATTGATTCAGTGGATGAACCCGACATGGGCGGAAAGGGCTGCTGGGCGTACTGGCCAAGATGCGAGCCGATACGGGCCAATCGTCCTGATGCGATCCGCATGTTCAACCCGGTTTCCATCACGACAGCATGGGAGATCGTTGCCGCCTCTGGACGAACCACGATATTGGTCGATCTGTCGATGTGGTTGCGGACTTGACGCCGCACGACTAACCCAGCCGCGCAGCTACCGGATGGCAATTCAGGCGACCCGCGCAGGCAATGGCATCCGCCTGATCGGCGATCCTCGGAGCAATGCGGAGATCGGCCGCTCGATGGTCCGATAGAACACAAGGCCGAACAGGTTTGACAGCAGCAACGCCGCCAGTACAAAGAACACGGCGGTCACTGTCGTGATCGGGAGCACCATTTTTAGCCCCGCGACCAAGAAAATGTGGAACAGATACGTGCTATATGATGCGTCGCCCAGCGCCTCGGCAATGGTTTCAAACCTGCCACCCGATACGGGCGCGGCGAACGCGCACGCCGCAACAGCCACTGCGCCAGCTATCCAAATCGAAATGACTTCCGGAAATGGCAGACGCGACGGGATCCGAAAAACGATATTCACAAGGATCTGGGCCACAAGTAGAGCCACCGCGATCCAAAATGGATAGCGAAGAACAAAGCGGCGCCCCAAGTGGTGTTTCAGCACGCCGATCGCCATACCAGCCGCAAACAGGAGGATTATCGGATCGGCGAAGAACGTCAATACTGTCTGTGCCGGTGTACTATTAGAAAACGGCTTCACCAAGGATCCCTCTGCGACGACAGCACAAAAAACTAGAAACACACCAGTCAAACCAATGCGCCGAGGCAATATTAAGGCGACAGTGAATAACGCATAAAAGAACATCTCGTAATTGAGCGTCCAACCTTGCCCGAGTACTGGCTGCATGTCCATACCGGGACCAGTCGGATAAGGAATAAAGGTCAGCGACTTAACCAGTTCAATTATAGAGGGTTCTCGAGAGAGCGGAGCAATCTGATACAGCGCGAACGCGACAAATGTGGCGATCCAGTAGGTCGGCACAATACGGATGAGCCTGCGTTTGGCAAAACCTAGAGACTTTGAGAAGCTGCCAAAGTCACCATAAGAAATGGTAACCATGACAAACCCGCTGATGACAAAAAATGTCGTCACACCAAGTCCACCAATACTAAACGCGACAGGCCTAAACCACTCCGGAAGAATGCGATGCTCGACGATAACATCAATTGCATGGCTCAGGACGACAAGCGATGCGGCAATTCCGCGTAAAGCCTGGACGTGATGATTTCTCGGCCTGACCATAGTGGCGGGCTCGGAGCTGTATTCTGCATCCATGGCCATGGCGCGTAGCTTTCACTTTCGATGGTCGCCATCCGGCCCCGAACTGGTCGAGCATGGGTCGACGAGCAAGGCTATCGTGACCCATCACCGCCACCGGCACAACTATCCCTTTGTGGGCACTCCTTCCGGATGACACACCGCCCGGGGCGAAGTGACAAAACTCGGCCAATGAGCACATGGCTGCGCTGCTGCGGGAGCCCCTCAATGGCAGACCGGATGTCCAACCCAGTCGCGACCGAGAGCCCCGTGCAGTGCACTCCATGGCAGAGATGACGCTGAGACAATCAGCACCTCAACCCTGGTTGATCTTTCCGGTACGTTGAAATCGGTTCAGTTTTGCCGGAGCGCCAGATCACACGGCGCAGCGTTTCTTTCGCAGCTTGCGCTGTCTCCAGCAGCGCCGGACCTGGATCGTCCCAGCGCCAGTAGGCGCTATGAATCCGATAACTCGGTGGATAGAGACAGCCGGCGCCAAGGAGCCGGGCCGAGATGAAATCCCTGAATTCATCGCGCCAGACGTGGGTCGGATCAAGCATCAATGGTGGGTGTGGCTGCCCGGCGGCGTCGTAATAGCCGATATGACAGAGATTGACGCCACAGAGGGCGGAGATCTCCACCTGGCCATCGATCCGGCCAACGGTTGGCTCGACAAACCGAAAGCTGCCGTCACGCTGGTCGCGCTTAAATTCCATGCTGGCGAATCCGTTTGTCAAACCGATTGATCGGAAGAAGCGGATTGTCAGATCCTCCAATTCCTCGGCGACTTCCGGCGCCGCCCAGCAACTGGCGGTCACGCCGATCTGAGGCGGCCAGGAACGGCCTTTGCGGCCCGTAAAGGCGACCGAAGCACCCGGGCGCAGGTAGCACAGGCAAAAGTAGATGGAGTCATTCGACCCCTCGATCCACTCCTGAACAATCACCTCCCCGACCGCGTCCAGCACTTGCTCGCAGAGCAACCGAGCGTCGGCTTGGGTCTCGATGCGATAGGCCTTCTTGAAAGAGCCGTCATACGCCGGGCTGTTTGGCTTCACGCAGAATGGAGGGGCGAAGCTTGATGGACTTCAAGGCCTGGTCCTGGGGTGGACGCTCGCCGTCAGCATCGAGGTGCATGTGCGGCTTCGTTTTGGCCTTCGCGATGAAGCTGGATTTTGCCGCCGGCCCCGCGCACGAACGACCGCGCCCCCCGCTGCAGACTTGAGATGTAATCCATGGCTCGTGTTTGGTGGCGACGCGGTTGTGGCGGCGATCTGGACGGCACTGAGCTGGTGCACCGGAAAAAAAGGCCCGTTGACCGCCAGATTCGCGGCGCTTCGCATCCGCATTGTCGACGGGCCGCCTCGGCCTCGACCACTTCGAGGGCCGCTCCTGGCAGGGTCTGCATCGACACGCGCTCATGGCCATGATCGCTTATACTTTCCTCTAGCGCCGCCGCCTGAGAGCGGGTGGGGGAAAAGAACAGCCGAAGGACCCCTCAGCCAACCATACCCGCCGTGCGAAGAGCCCTTCACGCAGCCACGCCAGAGCGATGTCCTTACTGCCGCATTAGGCTCACGACATCGACGCGACCACCTCCAGCATCACCTCCGTCGCGCCGCCGCCGATGGATAGGACGCGGGCGTCACGCGCTATGCGCTCGATCGGGCTCTCGCGCATGAGGCCCATAGCGCCATGGAACTGCACGCACGTATACACGACCTCGTTGACGAGTTCGCCGCAGATGGCCTTCACCATCGAGACTTCGCGCAGGCAATCTTCGTCCGCCGCCATGCGCCAAGCGGTGGCATAGAGAAACTGGCGGCCTGCCTCCACCTTCGCAGAGAGCATCGCGAGACGTTCACGGATCGCCTGCATGTCCCATAGGACGCCCCCGAATGCGCGGCGAGCTTTCACCCAGGCGAGGGTCATATCGATCGCCGCCTCGGCCGCCCCTATCGCCATGCCGGCGAGGACAAGGCGCTCGTTCTGGAAGTTGCGCATGATGGAGTAGAAGCCCTGTCCCTCCGCGCCGAGCACGTTCTCGGCGGGGATACGGCAACCGTCGAAGACGAGCTCCGCCGTGTCGGAGGAGCGCCAGCCGTGCTTGTCCAGCTCGCGGGCGACGCTGAAGCCTGGTGTGCCCTTTGCGACGAGGAACATCGTGATCCCGTGGCTTCCTGCCGAGGGATCGGTCTTGGCGGCGACGCAGTAGAGATCCGCGTGGGCGCCGTTCGTGATGTAGAGCTTCGTGCCGTCGAGTACGTAAGAGTCGCCCTCTCGGCGGGCGCGCGTGCGGATGGCCTTCACGTCCGAGCCAGCATCCGGTTCCGTGATGGCGATCGCGGTGATCACCTCGCCGCTGATAATGCCCGGCATCCAGCGGGCCCGCTGGGCTTTGGTCCCGTCGTGAAAGACATGCACGGAAGCCATGTCGGTATGGACCAGCGTCGCGATGGCGACGCCGCCATAGGTCGAACGCCCGAGCTCCTCGGCGAAGATCGTGGATGCGACCGCGTCCATCTCGGCACCACCATACTCGGCCGGGTAGCGGATGCCGAAGAAGCCGAGTTCGCCCATGCGGCGCAGGATCGGGCGGGGAATGAACCCGTCCTCTTCCCAGCGATCCGCACGGGGCTTGATCTCCTCCTCGACGAAACGGCGCACCTGGTCGCGTAAGAGCTCATACTCCCCCGCCGCCCAAGGCAGCCCCGGTCCTCGCGCCGGTACCCAAGCTTTGTCCATCCTCTTCATCCGCTCTCCTGTGCCGTCCAACGCAAAAGCGTCCGTCCGGATTGGTTCCCCAAGGCCATTCGTAGGCCTTCCGGTAAGCTAGAGTTCGATTTCCTCCCTCGGTCCTTCCGAGGCTGAAGGGGCACTGGAATCGGCCACCCAGAGCATTCCGTCGATCACTTCCGCCAGTCCGGCCACTGTCGAGCGCTCGAAGAGGTTGCGAAGCTGCACGTCGACGCCGAAGGTCTCCCGCATGCGCGACACCGCCCGCATCACGAGGAGCGAGTGCCCGCCCAGGCCGAAGAAGTTGTCGTCACGGCCGATCGACTCGACCTTTAGGAGATCGCACCACAGCGCGGCCAGCGTCTTCTCGGTCTCCGTCGAGGGGGCGACGAAGTCTTGTGCAGGCTGGATGTTTTCCGCCGTCGGCTCGGGAAGCGCGGAGCGGTCGATCTTGCCGTTGGACGTGAGCGGCATCCGTTCGAGGCGAACATAGTGCGTCGGAATCATGGACTCCAAGAGTTCTTCGGCGAGGTGGGCGCGCAGGTCCGCCACGGTCAGGGGTTTCGACGTGACATAGTAGGCCACAAGTCGTGCGATGCCGTCTTCGGCCGCTGGCGGTTCGACATAGCCGATTTTGGCCATAATCTCCTTGATGCGGGGTACGTCCAGCTCGTCGTTGAGTTCGTCAATGGCTTCATCGCGCGTCTTCTGGCCGAGACGCACATCCCAGCTGTAGGGAAGGGCGTAATTGTGATGTCCCCGCTGCTTTTTATGAACGTAGATGCCGACGTCGTTGATGAGGCAGTTCGTGGAGCGTCCTGTATCCGCAGGCCGATCCCATCCCGCCTGCGTCTTCAGGAAGTCGAGCATGTCCTCCAGAGGGACGCTCCAGTAGCGGTAGAAGTCGATGAACTTCACTTCCTCGAATAATGAGTCGTTCCGGAAGGCATCCACGTCGAGAAAGCGCGACACAGCATCCTCGCGGCGGTGATACTCCTTGCGCGCCTCGGCGATGAGCGCGTCCAGACGGGCCGGATCGTAGTCGTCCCGCTTGAAGACCTCCTCGGTCAGGCGCGTCTCAAAGAACTGGCCGCGGGACAACCCCGTCACGATGTACCCGATCCCTCGCTCGCGGGCGACGTTCGTGGCCAGGGTGTAGATCGTCTTGAAGCAGCCGTTGCAGACGTTCGCGAACCGTTTCAGGCTGTCGACGAAGATCTCGTTCATATGCGGCGTGCTTCCCCAGTGGTGATCCACGCCGAGGGAGTTCACGAGCCGCCTGATATTGGCCTTGGCTCCTTCCGAAATGAAACCGTTGTCGAGGGTGAAGGTAAGCGGCTTCACCCCCATGGCGACGAGCTTGCACAGCATAAAACTGCTGTCTTTGCCGCCGCTCAACAGCACGATGCAGTCGTAAGGTCCCTTCTTGTTACCCCGCATCTCCGCGATGAGAACCTGGAGGTCATCCGATGTCTTGAAATAGGTCTGCGCCTTGTCGACATAGGTGTCGAAGGCCCGGCATAGATTGCAGACGCCTGCCGCATCGAATGTCGTGCCAGGCAGGCCGGACTCAACACCGCACCGTTCGCAATAACGCACCTGTGTCGCTGGTTTCGCCACCGAGGTGGCGATGGCAGCGACAGCGCACTCCTGAACGTGCGGGTGCTTCAGAAGCCGCGCTTCGATCTCGCCCAGCTCGACACGCGCGCCACCAACCTTCACCTGATGATCGGCGCGGCCGAGAAAGTCCAGGCGCCCTTCCGAGTTCCAGCGGGCAAGATCGCCCGTCTTGTACAGCCGCAGCTTCGAAAACCCATCTCGGGGATCCGTGGCCGTGAGGAAACGCTCGTCGGTCAGGTCAGGGCGATTGAAATAGCCTCTCGCGAGACCGTCGCCGGCAATGAACATCTCACCGATGATGCCAGGGGCGGTGGGTTGATGTGCCTTGTTGAGGACGTAGATGCCCGCATTGGCGGCCGGAACGCCGATCGACACCGATGCGGATTGATCCCGGTCGATGTCGAAACGGTGAATCATGCAGCCAACAGTGGCTTCGGTTGGCCCGTACTCGTTGTAGATCTCGACACGATGGGGGATGGCTTTCATGATATCGCGAGCCAACTCGGTTTTGAAGTCCTCACCACCCACGATGAACTTGCGAAGCCTTGTGGTCTCAAGATTGCGGTCGCGGATCATCGCGAGATGCGCCGGCGTCAGCTTCATGATATCGACGGCATTGTCGTCGATGACCTTGAGCACGACCATGCTCTGGACTCCGGGATCACCAAGATAGACCACGATGCGGCCGCCGGTGATGAGTGGCGTGAAGAGCGTCGTGACGGTCAGGTCGAAGGCGAGGGATGAGAAAAGGGGCCATGCGAGACGTTCGCCGGAACTGTACACCCGAGCGGCCCACCAGATATAGTTCATCAGGTTCCGGTGCTCGATCACGACGCCCTTGGGCGTGCCGGTCGAGCCGGAGGTGAAGATGACATAGGCGGCGCCGTCCGGAGTGGCAGCGGACGGTCGGGCCGAGTCCGGCTGATTCAAAATCGACCCGAAATCGGCGTCGAGCACGAAAATGTCGGCAAGGTTCGGGGAAATGACGGATTGCAGGCGCGCCTGAGTGATCGCCACCGGCGCCCGCCCGTCGGTCCCGTTGGCAATGTCCTTCAGGATTGTTGCCAGACGCCCCTTCGGCGTTGCCGCATCCACCGGTACATAGGCTGCGCCGGACTTCAGGACGCCTAAGATCGCGACGACGACTTCAATGGAGTGCTCCATGAACACAACGGCAATTTGACCCGGCCCCACGCCGGTCGAGCTCAGATGCGTGGCCATCTGGTTGGAGCGTTCGTTGAGCTGCTGGTACGTCAGCGTTGCATCGCCGAAGCGGATCGCTTCAGCGTCAGGACTACTCGTCGCCTGGTCGCGGAAGAGATCGATGATCGTCCTGTCCGACGGGTAAGGCGCTGCAGTGGCGTTGTACCCGACAACCAGCGCCTGATGATCGGCATCTTTCAGCAGGGGAAGCGCTATGCCCTCCGCCGCGATAGGTAGGACTTCATTCATGAGATACGCTCCCCATCTCGCGGAAATCAAAAAATCAAATCACGTCAATCGTTCAGCTTTTTGGGTTGCCTGGCGATAAAGCTCTGCGATGGCAGGTGCGTCCGGTTCCTCCAGCATAAGGGGATCGTTGCAGTCCTCGGGCCCGAAATAAAATTCGGCATGGGGCACCACTCGAAGCCATCGGTGAGGTGCGGCACCCGATCGCAGCCAGGCCTTGTTCGGAAGGAATATGCATACTCGACCCGAATACGGAGTGGGAATGTACCGCCGCAAAGCCGTGATCGCCGTGGATTTGAGTCGAGCTCTGCTCGCCAGCACCGGATCTGTCGTGACAGGCTCTTTGCTTTTGCGAACGAGGGTCACGAGGGCGCGGACGCGCTCGCTGAGATTCCGGAGGCGACTGCCGAAATATCGGAGACGGGCGCCGAATGTCGGCAGCTTCGCCATCTCTCGCAGGAACGAATGGGCGCTGCGCTTGGCAAAGAAATACACCAGACGCGGCAATTCCTTATAGGTGGTGGGGTGAAGAGGGCCAAAGAGCGCTATGCATGGGACCTTCGCTCCGCGTTGACCCAGGATTTTCGCCAGTTCGAAAGCGGTTGCAGCGCCGGAGCAGTAACCGGCGATGATGTACGGACCGGTGGGCTGATATTCGACGATCTGGCGGGCGAAGTACTCGGCGATATCTTCGACGCAGTCCATCGGCTCGCTCTGCCCATCGAAGCCAGACGGTTGGAGTGCATAAAACGGTTGATCGCCGCCCAGGTGCTTCGACAGGTCCGAGAATGAGAAGGGCGCCCCGATATGCCCGGGTACGGCGTAAATGGGCGTGCGTGTTCCGCGAGACTGCAGGGGAATGATTGCAGGCTGTTGCCGGGCCGCCGCCGTGGCCATATTCAGAAACGCGATGATCTCGCCCTTCCGGTCCCGCAACTGGTCGCGAAACTCGGCCGTCAATGCGCCAGCTGGGGCGTTGCACCGCAGCCGGTCGCCCTCTACCCAGACCTTGATGTCCTTGACCGCGAGATCTGCGAGAAGCTCCGGGAACTGCATCACGTCCGCCGACATAGGGCCTTCCGATCACTTTCTTCATGATTCACGACGGAGCCAAAGTGGTTCCCGCGTCCCAGCTCCTCCAGCACGACGGTTTCATCGATGAAACTGCCGCCTCTTTCTCCGTACGCCCGGGACATGTCAGTGAAGCGCTGTCCCGTGTTCTCGACTACGCCCCACCGCGAAGTGTGGGAACAAGTGCGGTTCGAATGAACTTGCGTGCAGTCCAATGGAATTGGTTGAGCTCCTCGTTTATCCGCGTTTATCCGCAGTGCATCGTAAGTGAATGATGGCATCGCGGACACTTCAATTCCGGACTACCACTCAATTCCAGACTACCACGGTCCCGATGTACCCAGGCTTCGGTATGAACCTACGCACAGCCCAATCCCTTTCATCCCAAGAAAGGGGCTGTCCTAAGCCGCACCCCAGGGCCTTAGAGATAGCCTCCAGCCGGGTCCACCGCCGGAGGAAGCCTTGCAGCCGGTCTTGCGGACCAAGGGCGGTGTAGGATCCATACTCGGAGGCGGAAAAGCAGAGCGCTGCGATCTCGTCCGCTTCGGGCACAGGGAGAACTGCCTCGATGTCCACCCCGACCTCCTGCCTGGTCGAGAGGGCGACGACCGCGACATCTCCGGATCGTGAGACGCTGAAGCGCAAATCGCGAGCAGGCATGCGGTGCGAGAGGTGGGGTTTGCCTAGGCGTCCATATTCTAGTTCGACGTCGGACGGCGAGATTCCCAGTTTGGAAGCGAGGACCCGGCGCAGCTGCCCACGGGTAGCGACAAAGCGGAGGCGGTCCCGCTCCAGTCTCAACCCCTCGGCGCGCCGACGTTCCTCTTCGTTGAGGCAAACGCCTATCGCGCGGATGACGTTCTGCTCCGCATCGAGCATGAATGCCAGGACCTCCAAACCATCATTCTCGAGAACCGGCATTATGATCCCGGGTCTCAGCTCGACTTTATCCAAAAAGTTTGAAGGGGGCGGTGCCGGCTCCACAAGAGGCTGACTGACGCCGAATCTGACGGGTCGAATTAATCGATGTCCCGGCCGAGTCGAGACAGCATGAAAATTCCGGCTCGCGCCCAATGCGCCATGGCGATCGTCCCCGCCCGCGCCAGAAAATTGGATACAGTCGAGCTCTGGGCAGCAGTCAGAAGTCATGCGTGATTCCAATCGCTGGGAGCGCTCATGCGCACAAGTGCAATTCTTTCTAATGAACGGCAGGGCCATTCATTAGGATTTCCCCGATGAAACAATCAGGAATGGGCGAACGCAAGGAGCGCCTGGTGGATATTTTGATGTATGGATGGGCTACATCAAAAGATCCAGACACGCTGCTGCTCGCAAGGGGCCTGCCGGAGGCGAAACTGCCAAACTTATCTTGCCTACACATGAAGGCCCCTGGCCGAACAGCACGGCCTGCTTTCGAAAACCAACCTGCTCAAAAGCGCTGGACAATTCACGATAGCTGTGTTCCTTCAGGTGAAATTCAGTTGCGAAGGGCAAGGCCCTGGAAGTCCCGGCCGCGCGCCCTGAAGTCCGGCGCTGTTATTTGGTGGCGACTGCCGTGATGCCCATCAGGACGCCGGCCAATTGATTGTGCCGCAACCGAGCCGGAAGCCGTTGCACAGCCCGTTCGATGCCGTGCAGCAGCCGGTAGGGCGGCGTGGCGAGCCAATATCCGGCGACCACCAGCGGGAACTCGATCGTGCGAAAGCCCGCCTGGAGCATCAGGGCGCGCAGTGAGCGGTAGTCGTATTCCCGCATGTGCGTACCCGTCGCCACCTCGTCGAAAAACATCGAGATATCGTGCGGCCCCGTGACGCTGCTAGGGGTAGTGCACACATAGTGCCCGCCGGGCCTGAGGACCCGGTGGATCTCCCGGAGCTGAGCCTCGGCGTCCTCCACGTGCAGATGCTCCATGAGCTGGTCCGAATGCGCCAAATCGACGGAGTTGTCCGCGAGCAGGATCTCGACCCCGTCCGTCTTCAGGAAGCGGAAATTGGCCGGAGCAACGGCGAAATCCACCAGGGCGTCCGTGACATCGAGGCCCACTACCTGACGGGTGATCCCGGACAGCGCGAAGGGCAGCGAGGCGTCACCGCAGCCGATCTCCACGTACACGTCGCCGCGCCCCATCAGAGGCTTGAGGGCCCTGACCTGTTTCGCGATCCGGTCCGGGCGCGAGCCGATTGCGGTTTTCTGCGGGTGGTCCGGCAGGCTGTTGAACAGTTCCGAATAGACCTCAGGATAGAGTCGGGACCGCTCGTCGCGGGAGGCGGCCCGCAGCCGATCCGCGAGCCGGCGTTCGAGTTCGTAGTGCGCGATCAGGCGCTCGGGCGGCCGTGTGTCCTTGCAGCGCCGCTGGATCGCGACATAGTCAGACTTCAAATTCGTCAGCACGCGCGCCCCATTCGATCTGCCCGCTTCTTGTGGCCTAGTCTGAGACCCTGGCGACCGGCTGGCGCGGTCCACCCGGCAGCCGAGCGGCCCAGCACAAAGGCCTTAGGGAGAACCTCGGCCCGACAGTTGAAATCCCCGGCCAGCACAGAGTGTATCCATGCAGAACAATCCTCCCTCGATGGCCTCCCAGTTTCTGACCGCACCCCTCCCAGGGCGGTGACCCCGGAGGGCCTCAAGACAAGCAGGAGGGCCTTCATTCCCCTGCGGCGGGCCGCCTGTGACGTGGGAGTGATGTGCTCGGAATTGTATTCTGTATCCGTGGCCATGGAGCGTGGCTTTCACTTTCAACGATGGCCATCCCGTCCCGAACTGGTCGAGCACGGGTCGACGAGCAGCTCTGCCTTATCGTGAGCTTTCTCCGCCAGCGGCACAACTATCCCTTTGTGGGCACTCCTTCCGGACAAAGCACCGCCTTGGGCGAAGTCACAAAACTCGGCCAATGAGCACATGGCTGCGGTGCTGCAGGAGCCCTTCAATGGCACCACCGGATGTCCAACCCAGTCGCGACCGAGATCCCCGTGAAGTGCGCTCCATGGCAGAGATGACGCCAGCCAAGGTCGCGTCCCTACAGGTGGTGTAGCTCGGCGGTAGCGAAGCCGCTTGCGAGCGCGCTCTCGATAGCGCTGTAGCGAGCGAGCGGCTTTGCGGTGGTCATCGACAGTTCGCCGGTAAGGTCGGGGTTGCTGACACCAACCCATTTCGGAAGGACCACCGATGACCGACGACATGATGAACCTGCGCACGCTCGTGGAGAAGACCCCTGATGCCGATCTCTTGCGCGAGATGATCGGCTTTGCCGCCGAGCGGCTGATGGAACTGGAGGTTGGGGCCGCCACCGGCGCCGCCTATGGCGAGAAGAACCCGCTTCGTCTCGCCCAGCGCAACGGCTACCGGGAACGCGACTGGGAGACGCGGG
>NZ_JAMYMF010000043.1:0-53363 GCF_040318415.1 Mesorhizobium sp. M1163
ATCGTCCGGGACCAAAAACCATGGCAAACAGCTTGACAGCCAAGACAGTCGCTCTGTCCTGCCGGACATCTCCCCCACGAGGGGGAAGATCGCTAGAGCGGCGGCCGACTGCGCGCGGATGCCGCCTCTTCTGAACGCGCGGCAGCATGCAGCAACAAAAAAGCCCGCGAACCTTGCGGCTCGCGGGCTCATGTCGTCGGATGATGGCGCTGGTCAGCTCTTCAGCTTGGCGTTGCAGAGGCTGTAGAAGCCGCCGCCCTTCTGGATCCACCTGAGGCCGCCCAGCGTGTTGGCGTCCTTGTTGGCGTAATACAGGTCGAGGCAGGTGTGCATGCGGCCCTTGGCCGGGGTCTCGGTAGCGTATTTCTTGGAGATCGCCGTCGGGAATTTCACGCCCTGGGGGGCGGTGATGGTCGGCGCTTGCGGATCGCCGGTGTACTTCGCATCGGGAGCCGGCAGGGTGTCGTCGTCGTCGGCTGCGCCGGCGCCGCATTGGCTCTTGCGGAAGTCGTTCCACTTCATGCCGTTCAAAGTATTCCCGGACTTGGCGGCCTGATATTTGGCGCTGCAATCAGCCATGCTGAGGCCTTTGCCGGTATCGGTCGCGGCAGCTGTCGTCGCCTTGGCAGGTGCCGCGGCAGGTTGTGCCGCTGCAGTTGCGCCGGCGGCGCATTCACTCTTGCGGAAATCGTTCCATTTCATGCCGTTGAGCGTGCCGGCAGCCTTGGCGGCCTGGTATTTGGTGCTGCATTCCTTGGCCGTCAGGCCCGGCGCAGCGTCGTCGGCGGTGGCTGCCGCAGCCTTGGTCGTGGCGGCGGGTTGTGCGGCTGCCGTCGCGTCGGCGGCGCACTGGGTCTTGCGGAAATCGTTCCACTTCATGCCGTTCAGCGTGCCGGCGGCTTTTGCCGCCTGGTACTTGGTGCTGCACTCCTTCGCCGTCAGCCCAGGCGCCGCATCGTCGCCGGCGGCTGCCTTGGTGGTGTCGGCGGCCTTGGCCGTGGCTTTGGCTGGGGCGGGATCGGTCGTAGCGGCGGTGGCATCGGTGCCGCATTGGGCCTTGCGGAACTGGTTCCAGTTCTGCCCGCCAAGCGTTCCCGCATCCTTGGCCGCGTTATACTTGGTGCTGCACTCGGCCATGGTCAGCGCATTGGCAGGCGCCGCCAGGAATAAGGTCGCGACGGCAAGGCCCGTCAAAGTGGCAAGTCGATGGATGAGCATGCGTTTTCTCCCTATGGCGGTTCATGATATGTCCCAGTGCAGCAATAGCGCTCAACGGCTGGTTGCGCCAGATGCTAAGTAGCGTAGAGACAATTTAGAAGTGCATTCTTTTCTTTAAGGTGATGAATTCGTTGCCGGGACTGTTTCCCAGCCAAGTTCGTCCGGGTGCATTGCACGGAGAGCGCGCATATGGCTCGTTCCCAGCGAGTACACTGCGTCGCATGACAGCCAGTCAAATCGGCGGGTGCGACGGACCTGAGCCTATCTCTGTCTGAAGCAGCGCGATGCGGATTCGGGTTCAAGGCCACACTGTCACAAACCAAAGGATCCAGATGAGGTTTGAGGCTGACGTTTCTGATGCTGCTGCCGCAACAAGGGCTCGAAACTTGAAAATCAACACACTAGCGTGACGCAAAACACACAAGACAACAATTTTCTAAGGATTGGTCGTCCATAATCATACAATGTGATGACAGAGCTCGGCCGATTTTATGGCATGAGATGCTCGGAAAGAACCATCGGGAAGCTGGCTAGCATGGCAGGACATTATTTCGGTACGGACGGTATTCGTGGGCGCGCCAACAAGTTTCCAATGACGGCGGAGGTCGCCATGAGGGTCGGCATGGCCGCCGGCCTCTCGTTCCAGCGCGGCAGCCACCGCCACCGCGTCGTGCTCGGCAAGGATACCAGGCTTTCCGGCTACATGATCGAGAACGCGATGGTGTCCGGCCTGTGCGCCGCCGGCATGGATGTCTTCCTGCTCGGCCCGATCCCGACGCCGGCGGTTGCAATGCTGGTGCGCTCGCTGCGCGCCGATATAGGGGTGATGATCTCTGCCTCGCACAACCCCTATTACGACAATGGCATCAAGCTGTTCGGCCCCGATGGCTACAAGCTGTCCGATGAGATCGAGGAGCGTATCGAGGGGATGCTCGACAAGGATATCGAACTGGCGCTTGCCGATTCTGATGGGCTCGGCCGCGCCAAACGCGTCGACGGCGTGCATGACCGCTATATCGAATTCGCCAAGCGCACGCTGCCGCGCTCGATGTCGCTGTCGGGCCTGCGCATCGTCGTCGATTGCGCCAATGGCGCCGCCTACAAGGTGGCGCCCGACGCGCTATGGGAACTCGGCGCCGAGGTCGTTGCCATCAATGTCGAGCCCAACGGCTTCAACATCAACAAGGAATGCGGCTCGACTCATCCGGCCGGCCTGCAAAAGAAGGTGCACGAGGTGCGCGCCGATATCGGCATAGCGCTCGACGGCGATGCCGACCGCGTCGTCATTGTCGACGAGAACGGCGCGATCGTCGATGGCGACCAGATCATGGCGCTGATCGCCGAATCCTGGCACCAGAGCGGGCGGCTGGCCGGCGGCGGGGTCGTCTCGACGGTGATGTCCAATCTCGGCCTCGAACGCTTCCTCGGCGACATGAACCTGCAGTTGCATCGCACCAAGGTCGGCGACCGCTATGTCGTCGAGCACATGCGTGCCCATGGGCTCAATGTCGGCGGCGAACAGTCGGGCCACATCGTGCTGTCCGATTTCTCGACCACCGGCGACGGCCTCGTCTCGGCGCTCCAGGTGCTCGCCTGCATCAAGCGGCAGAACCGGCCGGTCAGCGAATTGTCGAAGAAGTTCGAGCCGGTGCCGCAGCTGTTGAAGAACGTGCATATTTCCGGCGGCAAGCCGCTGGAGGAGGCGCCGGTCAAGGCAGCGATCGAAGATGCGCGCCATCGCCTCGGCAAGGCCGGGCGCTTGGTCATCCGGCCATCCGGCACGGAGCCGCTCATCCGTGTCATGGCGGAGGGCGACGACCCGCAGCTTGTCGAGTCCGTGGTCAACGACATCGTCGAGGTCATTTCGGAAACGCGCAGCGCCGCCTGATCTCCCTCCAATATCAGTTCAAAAAGCCCGCCTTGCCGGCGGGCTTTTTGTTGGATCGCCTGTCAGTCCTGCAACAGCAACGGCCGCCAGAATCCTCGGATTTTAGAGGTTCGTGGTTAATCGATACGGTTAAACGCCTTTTAACCTTTCCGATTCATTATCCACAACTGAGGTCAATCATATTTCGGGCGCGTTCGCCGTTCGAGGGTTCTCAGGGGTGATAAGCATGTTCAACACAGCAAGAATGGCTCTCCTGGCCGCGCTGTTTGCCGGCGTCGGGCCGGCATTCGCCGCCGATTTCGTCGAGCCGCCGGTGGTCGAGGAGGCGCCGCCACCGATCGCCTACGAGCCGCCGGCCGAGTATGGCGGCTGGTATATCCGCGGCGATATCGACTATCACTGGTCGAAGTTTCGCGGTGGCGACTATATCACCTACGGTGTAGCGCCCCAGAATCCCGGCAAGTTCGATACAGGCAAGCTGGATGGCGCCTTCTCGGCCGGTGGCGGTGTTGGTTACCAGATCGACGAGCATTTCCGTACCGATCTCACCTTGGACTGGATGAGCAAATCCAAATTCCGCGGCTCGACCAACGGCTTCTGCGGCGTATTACAAACCCCTTGCACATCCGTCGACACCTCGTCCTATTCGGCGCTGCTGCTCTTGGCCAACGCCTATGTCGACATCGGCACCTGGCATGGCGTCACGCCTTATGTCGGCGCCGGCATCGGCGGCGCCTGGGTCAAATGGGATGATCTGCACAACGTCGACGATGACGGCGAGTTCGAGCATCATGGCGGTAAAGGCTGGCGTTTTGCATATGCTGCCATGGCGGGCGCATCCTACTGCCTGACCGACCGCGTCAAGCTCGATGTCGGCTACCGCTTCAGCCACATCAATGGCGGCAAGATGTTCGACTATGCTTCAGATAGCAATGTCGGCCCAGGCTATGACCGAGGCATCAACGTGCACGAAGTGCGCGGCGGCCTGCGCTACCAGTTCGGCAGGTCGGACTGTGCTCCGCCCCCGGAGCCCTATGTTCCGGAACCCGAGCCTGTCTACACGAAGTAGTCGCTTCGAAATCGAGGAATTCGTCGACCGCCCGGCTTAAGTCGGGCGGTTTTCGTTTGGCTGCCTAAAGATGCCGCGGCGCTCTGTAATACCGTCCAGCCCGAAGAGCGAAAGCCGCTCAAATCAACCGCTAACGCCTTGTTATCCTTAACCTGCACTTAACCACTATGGTTAACAATGCTTCCTGAAACGGCGCGTGCGATCGCGAATGCGCCAAGTTCGGGAGCCGGGGACCATGACATTCAAATCGCCTGTAGTGCTGGCGCTTGCAGCAATCGTCCTGATGCCGCTCACGCCGGCGCTTGGCGCCGACTACGATCCGCCGGTCTATGTCGACCAGGCGCCGGATTATGTGCCGGTCGAGGTTGGCTCGGGATGGTATCTGCGCGGCGATGTCTCCTATCTGGTGCAGAAGAGCTTCAAGGATGAGGATTTCGCCTTCACGCCCGCGAGGTTCGACGAAAAGGAAGATCCCATCTTCGCCAGCATTGGCTTCGGCTACCATTTCAATGACTATCTGCGCGCCGATCTCAATGTCGGCTATCTTCCCGGCAACAAGATCGACGTCGGCTATAACGACGGAACGACCGTGGCATCGGCGACCCTGAAGAACTATGCCTTCTCAGGCATACTCAATGGCTATGTCGACCTTGGCACCTATGTCGGAATCACACCTTATCTCGGCGCTGGTATCGGTGTCGTCCAGAGCAAGCGTCGCCTCTCGGCGAGCTACTTCACCGACAATGCAAACCCCGCCGACGATTTCGTCCTGCGTGACAACAAGACCCAATACTCCTTCGCCTACACGCTGAATGCCGGCCTTGCCTACCAAGTGTCCAAGAACGTCTCAGTCGATCTGGGCTATCAGTATTTTTCCGCGCCAGACGCCGAATATGTGACTGCCGAGAGCCTGACTTCTTTTCCGATCCGCAAAGGAATCAACAATCATCAAGTCAAAGTCGGACTACGCTACGATCTCTGGTAGGCTCGATCGAAGCCGAGGCGTTAACAATGGCGGGTCGTAGGCCCGCCGTTTGCTTTTTCGCTCCGGGCGCTGGCAATATCCTGACAGCGACGAAAACTTTCCCCTTGACGCCGAAAGCCTGAACGCATATCGCCGTCCGTGGGCCACCCCTCCCCAACGAGGGGCCACTATCTGGAAGGATAGCCACGATGACGACGCAGACGAAGCCCGGACTCCGTCCGGCAAATCCCAATTTTTCCTCAGGTCCCTGTGCAAAACGTCCCGGCTGGTCGGTCGCGGCGCTCAAAAATGCCGCGCTCGGACGCTCGCATCGCGCCAAGATCGGCAAGACCAAGCTCGAACAAGCGATCGAGCTGACGCGGGAAAATCTGCAGGTTCCGGCAGACTATCGCATCGGCATCGTGCCGGCCTCGGACACCGGCGCGGTCGAAATGGCGCTGTGGTCGCTGCTCGGCGAACGCGGCGTCGACATGGTCGCCTGGGAGAGCTTCGGCTCCGGCTGGGTCACCGATGTGGTCAAACAGCTGAGGTTAGCCGATGTGCGCAGGTTAGAGGCCGACTACGGCGCGCTGCCCGACCTGACGAAAATCGACTTCGACCGCGACGTGGTCTTCACCTGGAACGGCACGACGTCGGGCGTGCGCGTGCCGAACGGCGATTTCATCCCGGCCACCCGCAAGGGCCTGACCATTTGCGACGCTACTTCGGCGGCCTTTGCGCAAAAGCTCGATTTCCGGAAACTCGACGTCGTTACCTTCTCCTGGCAGAAGGTGCTGGGCGGTGAGGGCGCGCATGGCATGTTGATCCTCAGCCCGCGCGCCGTCGAACGGCTGGAAACTTACAAGCCGGCCTGGCCACTGCCGAAGATCTTCCGCCTCACTTCCGGCGGTAAGCTGATCGAGGGCATCTTCAAGGGCGAGACTATCAACACGCCGTCGATGCTGTGCGTCGAGGACTATCTCGACGCGCTGCATTGGGCGAAGTCGATCGGCGGCCTCGATGGGCTGATCGCCCGTGCCGACGCCAATGCCGCCGTGCTCGATGGCTTTGTCAGGAAATCTTCCTGGCTCGGCCATCTTGCAGCCGACCCGGCGACGCGCTCGAACACTTCGGTCTGCCTTTCCTTCACCGATCCGGATGTCGCTGCACTCGACGCCGACGGACAGGCTGCGTTCGCCAAGGCAATTGTCTCGGCGCTCGACAAGGAAGGCGTCGCCTATGACATCGGCGCCTATCGCGATGCCCCGCCCGGCCTGCGCATCTGGTGCGGCGCGACGGTCGAGGCCTCCGACCTCGAGGCGCTGCTGCCTTGGCTGGACTGGGCCTTTGCGGCGCAAAAGGCGTCGCTGAAGGCAGCCGCCTGATCCCTCTCCCTCGAGGGGAGGGTGGCCCGAAGGGCCGGGTGGGGTCGCCTCCACCCGCTCAAGGACACGAGCTCAACGATCCACCATCCAGAAAGATTCGGCCGCATCCGGCCGCACCGACCCCACCCCGGCGCTTCGCGCCGACCCTCCCCTCAAGGAGGGACGCCAATCGCAAAGGACCAAGCCAAATGCCTCGCGTTCTCGTCTCGGATAAACTTTCCACCACCGCCGTGCAGATCTTCAGGGATCGCGGCATCGACGTCGACTATTTGCCGGATCTCGGCAAGGATAAGGAAAAACTGCTCGAGGTGATCGACCAGTATGATGGGCTGGCCATCCGCTCGGCGACAAAGGTCACGGAGAAGCTGATCAACGCCGCGACCAGGCTGAAGGTCGTGGGCCGCGCCGGCATCGGCGTCGACAATGTCGACATCCCGGCGGCGAGCCGCAAGGGCATCATCGTGATGAACACGCCCTTCGGCAATTCGATCACCACTGCCGAGCATGCGATCGCCATGATCTTCGCGCTGGCCCGCCAGATACCGGAGGCCAACGCCTCGACCCATGCCGGCAAATGGGAAAAGAACCGCTTCATGGGTGTCGAGATCACCGGCAAGACGCTGGGCATCATCGGCTGCGGCAATATTGGCTCGATCGTCGCTACGCGCGGCGTCGGCCTGAAGATGCATGTCATCGCCTTCGATCCGTTCCTGTCGGACAGCCGCGCCGAGGAGCTCGGCGTCGAAAAGGTCGAGCTCGACGAGCTGTTCGCCCGCGCCGACTTCATCACGCTGCACACACCGCTCACCGACAAGACGCGCAACATCATCGATGCCGCGGCGATCGCCAAAATGAAGACCGGTGTGCGCATCATCAATTGCGCGCGTGGCGGGCTGGTCGTCGAGGCCGACCTGATCGCGGCACTGAAAAGCGGCAAGGTGGCAGGCGCCGGCATCGACGTGTTCGAGGTCGAACCGGCGGAGTATAATGAACTGTTCGGCATGGAGAATGTCGTGGCGACGCCGCATCTCGGCGCGTCGACCACCGAAGCGCAGGAGAATGTCGCCCTTCATGTCGCCGAGCAGATGTCCGACTATCTGATCAAGGGCGCCGTTTCCAACGCCATCAACATGCCGTCGATCACCGCCGAAGAGGCGCCGCGGCTGAAACCTTTCGTCAAGCTTGCCGAAGTGCTCGGCGCCTTTGTCGGCCAGGTCACCGAGGATCCAATCAAGGAGGTCGAGATACTGTTCGACGGCTCGACCGCGACGATGAACACGCGCGCGCTGATCAGCGCCACCCTTGCCGGGCTGATCCGGCCGCAGGTCTCCGACGTCAACATGGTGTCGGCGCCGATCATGGTGAAGGAGCGCGGCATCATCGTCGCCGAGGTCAAGCGCGACAAATCCGGCGTGTTCGACGGCTATATCAAGCTCACGGTCAAGACCGAGCATAGGACACGCTCGATCGCCGGCACCTGCTTCTCGGATGGCAAACCGCGCTTCATCCAGATCAAGGGCATCAATCTCGACGCCGAGGTCGGCCAGCACATGCTCTACACGACGAATGCCGATGCGCCTGGGATCATCGGCCTGCTCGGCACGGTCTGCGGCGAGAACGGCGTCAACATCGCCAATTTCCAGCTCGGCCGCAACCGGCCGGGCGGCGATGCCATCGCATTGCTCTATCTCGATGCGCCGTTCCCGGAAAAGGTGTTGGCGCAGGTGCGCTCGCACAAGTCGATCGACTCGGCCAAGCGGCTGCACTTCGACGTCGGCGTGGCCTGAAATTCGGTCGCCCCGTGTGCAGCAGCACGCGGGGCGCTTCCACGGTCGTTGATGGACCGCAGTGAAACGTCGCGGCAAGCGACTTCATTCAGCGGCGGATATCGCCGTCTTCCGTCCGCTGTATTCGGCGAGGCCGATGCCGCCGAGCACCAGCGCGAGCGCCAGCGCCTGATAGAGCTGGAATGTCTCGCCGACGATCAGCACCGACAGCAGCGTACCGAAGATCGGCACCAGGTTGATGAACAGGCCGGCACGGTTGGCGCCGATCAGCTCGTTGCCCCTGATATAGAAGATCTGCGATATGACCGAGGCACCGATGGCGGTATAGAACGCGACCGCCCAGCCGCGTGCATCGGGGACGATGACCTTGCCGGCGGCAATCTCCCACAGGAAGAAAGGCAGCGATGTGATGAGTGCGGCAACCGACAGCGCCAGCATCAGGCTCTGCCAGCGGATGACTGGCTTCAGCCGCAACCCCACCGAATAGAACGAGTAGCAAAGCACGGCGACCAGCATGATGGCGTCGCCGAAGTTGAGATCCAGCCTGAGAAGCTGGCGTGGATCGCCATGGCTCGCCGTCACCGCGACACCGGCGATGGTCAGCACGACGCCGATGACCTGCACGCCATTGACGCGCAGGCGAAAGAGCACAAAATTGGCGATGATGATGACGATCGGGATCGCCGCCTGCTCGATCGAGACGTTGATCGCCGTGGTGTAGTTGAGCGCCGTGTAGAAGATCGTGTTGAAGAAGGCGAAGCCGCAAGCGCCGAGCCCGCCAAGCAGCAACCAGTGCCTGCGCACCACCGGCCAATCTTGGCGCAGCGTTGCCCAGCCGATCGGCAGCAAGATCAGAACCGCCAGCAGCCAACGCAGGAAGACCAGCGTCATCGGCGAGATATGACCGACCGCCAGCTTCCCCGCCACGGAGTTGCCGCCCCACAGCAAGGTGGTGAACAGCAGGAACAGATAGGCGGCTCGATGCATCGTGAAGTCCCGGCCAGGCGGAGAGAAATGCGCGGTCGATGCGGGCCTATTGCGGCAGCTCGCGCAAGTAAATGATGTCAAAGGCGAAAATTGTTGTGCCTCGGAGCGTTTTGGGCGGCAAAGAATGGTCGCGCTCGCCCGGTCTTGACGCTATAGAGGCCTGTCGTTTCGAACCGTTTCAAGCTGCCTGGCGCGGCATCTCAAGGGAAAAGAAGCATGGCCAATGTGGTGGTCGTCGGCTCGCAATGGGGCGATGAGGGCAAAGGCAAGATCGTCGACTGGTTGTCCGAGCGCGCCGACGTTGTCGTGCGCTTCCAGGGCGGCCACAATGCCGGCCATACGCTGGTCGTCGATGGCAAGGTCTACAAGCTGTCGCTGCTGCCGTCCGGCGTGGTGCGGCAAGGCAAGCTGTCGATCATCGGCAATGGCGTCGTCTTCGATCCGCACGCTTTCGTCGCGGAGGTGGCGAAATTGAAGGCGCAGGGCGTCGAGGTGACGCCGGACCGCCTGAAAATAGCCGAAAACACCGCGCTTATCCTGTCGCTGCACCGGGAGCTGGACGGATTTCGCGAGGACGCCGCTTCCAATTCCGGAACGAAGATTGGCACGACCCGTCGCGGCATCGGTCCGGCTTACGAAGACAAGGTGGGCCGACGCGCGGTCAGGGTGATGGATTTGGCGGATTTGGAAACGCTGCCCTTGAAGGTCGACAGGCTGCTGACGCACCACAATGCGCTGCGCCGTGGGCTCGGCCATGCCGAGGTCACGCATGAGGCGATCATGAGCGAGCTGATCTCGGTCGCCGACGAGATTCTGCCCTATATGGACCGGGTCTGGAAAATCCTCGATGACAAGCGCCGCGCCGGCGAGCGCATCCTGTTCGAAGGCGCGCAAGGCACGCTGCTCGACATCGACCATGGCACCTATCCGTTCGTTACCTCCTCCAATACGGTTGCCGGCCAGGCCGCTGCTGGATCCGGTGTCGGCCCGGGCGCCATCGGCTATGTGCTCGGCATCACCAAGGCCTATACGACGCGCGTTGGCGAAGGCCCGTTTCCGACCGAACAGAAGAACGAGATCGGCGAGTTCCTGGGCACGCGCGGCCATGAATTCGGCGTCGTTACCGGCCGCAAGCGCCGCTGCGGCTGGTTCGATGCCGTGCTGGTCCGCCAGGCTGTCGCCGTCAACGGCATCAAGGGCATTGCGCTGACCAAGCTCGATGTGCTCGATGGGCTGGACGAGATCAAGGTCTGCACCGGCTACCGCCTCGACGGCGAGGCGATCGATTACCTGCCGGCCAGCCAGGGCGCGCAGGCGCGCGTCGAACCGGTCTACGAGACGCTGGAGGGGTGGAAAGGCACCACCGCCGGCGCGCGCAGCTGGAACGACCTGCCGGCCCAGGCGGTGAAGTACGTCCGCTACATCGAGGAGCTGATCGGCGCGCCGGTCGCACTCCTTTCCACCAGCCCTGAACGGGACGACACGATACTTGTGACCGATCCGTTTCAAGACTAGTTTCTCAGCCTTTCCGGGCATTGCGGCTGATTTGCGGGGGCCGGCCCAGAAACAAAATGCAGGTCGACTGAAGCATGGTAGATTTTGTTTCTGTTCTGAAAAAGACGCTCGACAATCTCGGCGAGCCGTCGGCGGAGGTGCGCGCCAGGGTCTACGACAAGGCTCGTTCGACGATTGCGAAGAAGATTGCCGAACGCGATCCACCACTTGCGCCGTCGGACGTCTCCAGGCAGAAGCGTGCACTCGAAGATGCCATCGCAAGCATTGAGCGAGAGTATGGCAAACCGGCGCCGGCATCCGATCCGCTGGCGGAGCTGGAGGACATCTTCTCCTCCATCGACCGCAACAAGAACCAGCCCAGCCATGTCCGCCAGCCGGCCAAAACCGAGCCGGCCAAGACCGAGCCGGCAAAGACCGGGCCGGCACAGACTGAGCCGGCGTGGCAGCCCACGCCCGCCAAGGCGGCGCCGAACTGGCAAAAGCCGCAGCCCGTCACTCTTTCTCAGGAGCGCGCTGGTCCGCCGCCGTCCGACATGGATCTTCCGACAGCCGATGACCAAGACGGGGTTTTTCGGGGCGATGACTTTTCCAACGACGGCGACCCCGCGGAGGACAGGTTCCAGCGGCTCCATCCTGCCGAGCGCAGGCGCAGCTATGGCGGTGTGATTGCCGCTGCCGTCGCCTTGCTGGTCATTGCCGGTGGCGGTTACGGCATGTGGCTGAACAAGGATGCGTTCGGCAGCATGCTCGGCCTCGACGGGACCAAAACCGTCGCCACCGAACCGCTGGTAAAGCCAGCCCCGGCCAAGCCGGTGGCCGATGCGGCCGTCCCGGCCGCCGCGCCTCCGACGGAGGCCGGCGAAGGCGCGAAGTTCACGCAGCGCCTGACGCCCGAAGGCCACGAGGTCGATCCCGGCCCCGCGGCCGGGCAGGCGGGCATCGGCGAAGGCGAATCCGTCGCCGCGCTGACCACGCCGCCGTCGGCCGCACAAACGCCGACCAGCCCGGTACCCGCCGCGCCGGCACCGGCCGCGCCCGCAGACGCGCAAGCCACGGCCAATGCTCCAGCAGTCGACGGGTCCGCTGCACCAACTCCCGCAACGCCGCCCGCCAACGGGGCGGCAGCGCCGGCCGATGCTGCAGCTGTCCCGCCAGCACCTGCAGCGGCCGCCACACCGCCCGTGGCGGCAGCTGCACCGACGGTAGTTCCGCCGGAAGCCGCGCTGGCCGTCGGCCAGAAAGCGATCTTCTACGAGGAGCGCACCAGCACCGCTCAAGGCTCGGCCGAGCCCGGCAATATCGTCTGGTCACTGGTGCAGGAATCGCCCGGCGGCGACCTGCCGCCCGAGCCGGCGATCCGCGCCGAGGCGACCATTCCAGGCAAGGATATCCAGTTGCGCATGACGATCCGTCGCAACACCGACCAGACACTGCCGGCCAGCCATATCATCGAGATGATCTTCCTGACGCCTGACGGCTTCGAGGGCGGCGGCGTCGACAACATCCTGCGTGTCGCCATGAAGGGCTCCGAGCAGGATGCCGGCAGTCCGCTGATCGGCATCCCCGCCAAGATCGCCGACGGTTTCTTCCTGGTTGCGCTCAACGATACCAAGGCGGATGAAGACGCCAATCTGACCTTGCTCAGGGGCCAGGACTGGATCGACGTGCCGGTCGTCTACAAGACCGGGCGGCGGGCGCTGCTGACGATGGAAAAGGGCATTCCGGGCGAGAAGGTGTTCGACGAGGCGCTGAAGGCCTGGCAGACAAAGACAGCGGGTTGAGGCCGCTCACCAGCCCAACCCCTCTTTGGGGCTCAGAAGCCTTGGAACAACATGTCGATTGCGCTCACGATGTCGTCGTGATGGCGAGAAAGGTTTCCTTCGGCAATGGGCAATTCAGATGTCATCAAGGCTGACATGAATTGAGTGACCATGACATGGTCCTTACCGTTGATTGTGAAGATAGGATTTAGCCGGCGGCCCGGCACTGGGGCCTTATTGGCCGGCATCAGCGGGACGACTACCTTAGTGTCGAGCCGTCCCAGAAGGTCGGACTGGACATCGAGAAGATAACCGTCGCCTTCGGCACTCTGGTAGAAATCATAACGCGCCATCAAAACAGCCGGTGCTTGGCCAGAGGCAAGCCGTTGCGCCTGACATAGTCATTGGAACTCTCGATCGCTTCCTTGTTTTCCTCCTGCCATCGCCGGGTTTTTTCGGCCGAAATCGCCTTGGCGATACCCTCTTCTGCAGCGCGGGATATATTGATACCCAACGCCTTGGCGTCCTCGATCAATCCGGAGTCGATCGATGTATTAACCGACTTTCTTTGGGTTTTTGGATTCGATCGAAGCATGGAGCCGCTCCCATTTATGCGCATAATGTAGGCGCATATGAGCGTGCATGCAATCTCTCATCCCTCCATCTCTTCCCGCAGCATCTCGAGTTCCAGCCATTCCTCCTCGAGCGCTGCCAGCGTGACGCGCTCCTTGTCGAGCGCGGCAATCGTCTTCTGGAACGACGCCGGGTCGCGCTCGTAATAGGCCGGATCGGCGATGTTGTTCTCCAGCCGCGAGATCGAGGCCGACACCGCCTCGATCTTCTTGGGTAAGGTTTCCAGCGCGAATTTCTGCTTGAACGACAGTTTCTTGGCCGGGCCCCTGCTAGCGGCCGCTTCGCTCCTGCTTGCCGCCGTCGCCTCGCCGGTCTCTGCCTTCGGCCGCGCCTTGCGGTCGTCCAGCCTGGTGCCGCCGCGCTGCGCCAGCATATCGGAATAGCCGCCGGCATATTCGATCCAGCAGCGGCCGTCGCCATCCGGCGCGATGATGCTGGTCACCGTGCGGTCGAGGAAATCGCGATCGTGGCTGACCAGGATCACCGTGCCGGCAAAGCCGGCGACCAGTTCCTGCAGCAGCTCCAGCGTCTCCATGTCGAGATCGTTGGTCGGCTCGTCGAGCACAAGCAGGTTTGCCGGCCGCGCCAAAACGCGGGCGAGGATCAGCCGTGCCCGCTCGCCGCCCGAAAGCTCGCGCACCGGCGTGCGCGCCTGTTCCGGCTTGAACAGGAAGTCCTTCATGTAGGACACGACGTGGCGCTGCTCGCCATTGATGACAAGGTTCTCGCCGCGCCCGTCGGTGAGATACTGCGCCAGTGTCTCCTGCGGATCGACGGCCTCGCGCTTCTGGTCGAGCGTGGCGATCTCCAGGTTGGTGCCGAGCCGCACCGTGCCTGCGTCCGGCTTCAATTCGCCGGTCAGCATCTTCAATAGCGTCGTCTTGCCGGCGCCGTTCGGCCCGACCAGACCGACGCGATCGCCGCGCTGGATGCGTGTCGAGAATCCCTTGACCACGGTCAGATCGCCAAAGCTCTTCTCGATGTTCTTGGCCTCAATCACCAGCTTGCCGGATTCGGCGGCGTCGCTGGCTGTCATCGTCGCCGCACCCTCGGCGCCACGATGACCGCGAAAGCGCTGGCGCATGGTCTGCAACTCACCGAGCCGGCGCATGTTGCGCTTGCGCCTTGCCGTCACGCCATAGCGCAGCCAGTGCTCCTCGCGCACGATCTGGCGGCCGAGCTTGTGCTGCTCGCGCTCTTCCTCCTCCAACACCGTGTCGCGCCATTCCTCGAAATAGGCAAAGCCCTTATCGAGACGGCGGGTCTGGCCGCGGTCGAGCCAAATTGTGGCGCGTGACACGCGTTCGAGAAAACGGCGGTCATGCGAGATGACGACCAGGGCCGAGGAGGTGCGGGCAAGCTCCTCCTCCAGCCATTCGATAACCGAAAGGTCAAGATGATTGGTCGGCTCATCGAGGAGAAGAATGTCGGGCTCGGGCGCCATGACGCGGGCGAGTGCCGCGCGCCGCGCTTCGCCGCCGGAGAGGTCGTTCGGCCGTTCTTCGCCGGATAGGCCGAGATGCTCCATCAGATAGGTCGCGCGGTAGGGATCGTCGGCGGGCCCGAGGCCTGCCTCGACATAGGCGCGAACGGTCGCAAAACCGTCCATATCGGGCATTTGCGGCAAATAGCGCACGGTCGCCGAGGGCTGGCGGAAGACTTCGCCGTCCTGCGGTTCGATCAGCCCGGCAGCGATCTTGAGGAGCGTCGACTTGCCAGAGCCGTTGCGGCCGACCAGGGCGATCTTGTCGCCAGCTGACGCCGTCAGGGCGGCACCGTCGAGCAGCGGCGCGCCGCCAAAGGTCAGCTTTATCCCGTCGAGATTGAGAAGCGGCGGCGCCATGTCAGCTTTCAGGTAGGGGAAAAGGATGCGCGAGCAGCAGCGCGCGGCCGCTGGCCAGCGCGATTTCCAGCCGGCCCTTGACCTCGTTGGAGATGGTCAGCGACGAGCCGAAGGCAACCTCGACATGGGCGAGCGGCCATTTGGCGCCGGTGACTGTCAGGCCGGCGAGATCCGAAAAGCCGAGCACCGAAAACAGCGTACCGTCGACATAATCGAAGCCAGTCTTTCCAGGCAGCAAAGGAATGCCTTCCTGTGCGCCGCTGGTCAAAAGCACTTCCGTTCCGCCTTCCGCCAGCCGGACGCTGAGCGCCAAATGCAGGAAGATGTGGTCGGTGCGTTTGCCGCCGAAGGCGCCTGCGAGCACAAGGCTGGTCGCACCGCGTTCGAGCGCGGCGGCGATAGCGAGTTCACCGTCGGTCTTGTCCTTTTCGGCGGGAAACACCTGCCGTGGCACGGCGGCCAGATCCTCCGGCAAATCGGCAGGCACGGAATCGAAATCGCCGACCCAGAGTTCCGGCATCAGGCCCAGCATAAGGGCATGGCCGATACCGGCATCGGCAGCGATGACGCGGGAGCCTTCGACCTGGCGGTCGAGCAGCGGCGTGCGGATGAGATCGCCGCCAAGCAGGATGGTGAATGTGCTCATATCTCGTGGCCCTTACCAGCCCTGCCCCGGAAACGGAAGATGAAACGGCAGATGAAACAGGACGCCGCGCTTTGGATGCCCGGCAAACTTCCGCTTGCGCAGCACTTCGGCCGGGCCTATGTGTCGAAACGCTCTAACGGGGTGCCGGACGCGATCTTCGCGGACCGGCTGAGAGGCAAGACTGCCAACCCGCTGAACCTGATCCGGTTTGTACCGGCGGAGGGATTAGACGTTTCGGACAGCCCGACGCCTCAATTCCTTTCAACGCGAACGAAGGAGGCGCCGATGCGCAGTTTTTTCCACTCTCTTGTCTCGATTATCCTGCTTGCGGCATCCGCGCTTGCCCTACCGGGGCAGGCATCGGCACAGGATAAGCTGACCGTCTATACCTATGAAAGCTTCACCGCCGATTGGGGTCCGGGACCGGCGGTGAAGAAGGCCTTCGAGGCCGAGTGCAGCTGCGTCGTCGAATTCGTCTCGGTCGCCGACGGCGTGGCACTGCTCAACCGTGTGAAGCTGGAAGGGGCCGCGACCAAGGCCGATATCGTGCTTGGCCTCGATACCAATTTGACGGCGGACGCCAAGGCAACCGGCCTGTTTTCGCCGCATGGCGCCGTGACGGACGTCAGTGTGCCGGGCGGCTGGCGCGACGATATCTTCGTGCCGTTCGACTATGGCTATTTCGCTGTCGTCTACGATAGCGAAAAACTGAAGAGCCCGCCGAAGAGCCTCAGGGAATTGGTCGAGGGCGATGCCGGCGACAAAATCGTCATCCAGGATCCACGCACCTCGACGCCGGGCCTTGGCCTGCTGTTGTGGGTCAAGTCGGTCTATGGCGACAAGGCGCCGGAAGCCTGGGCCAAACTCAAGGCAAAGGTGCTCACGGTGACGCCGGGCTGGAGCGAGGCCTACGGCCTGTTCACCAAGGGTGAGGCGCCGATGGTGCTGTCCTATACCACTTCGCCAGCCTACCACATGGTTGCCGAAAACACCTCGCGCTACCAGGCGGCGTCCTTCGAGGAAGGCGAATATCTGCAGATCGAGGTCGCTGGGATCACCACCAAGGGCGCGAAGAACCCGCTGGCGAAAAAGTTCATCGCCTTTATGACCGGGCCGAAATTCCAGGACGTCATTCCCGAAACCAACTGGATGTTCCCGGCCGGCAAAACCGACAAGCCGCTCAATCCGGCGTTCGACAAGCTCGTCAAACCGACCAAAACCTTGCTGTTCAGCTCGGAAGAGGTCGCCGCAAATCGCAAGGCCTGGGTCGACGAGTGGCTGGCGGTGATGAGCAAGTAGCTCGGATAGAAAGATGATCGCCCTACGGCGCCCCCCTCTGTCCTGCCGGACATCTCCCCCACAAGGAGGGAGATTGGCCGTCATGCCGGCTTTCGCCAATCTCCGACATTGCCGGAATGAGCGGAGCGCTGAACCTGCCAATCTCTCCCCATGTGGGGGAGATGTCCGGCAGGACAGAGGGGCGCGCGAAGGAACGCAATCCTCGCTAAGAATCTCGAATCTGGTGGTCTAGCGTGCAACGCGCGCCATCATCGGATACCCGCGTCGCTGCCGGCATCGTCGCGCTCGCCGCCATCGCGCTGCTGATCGGCGGGGCATTCGCCGGGCTCGTCGTCGAAGCCATGCGCGACCTGTCGGGCGCCGCCTCCGCCTTTGATTCCTATCTCCTCCGTGTTGCCCGCTTCACGCTCTGGCAGGCTCTGTTGTCGACCCTGCTCTCCGTCGCACCGGCGCTGTTCGTCGCGCGCGCCCTGTCGCGGCACCCACAGTTTTTCGGGCGAGGCTTTGTCCTGCAGCTTTTCGCCGTGCCGCTGGCGCTGCCGGCCATTGTTGCCGCACTCGGTGTCTTGGCACTTTATGGCCGCGCCGGGTATTTCGCCGGCTTGCTCGGTGCGATTGGCGGCCAGAACTGGCCCGGCATCTATGGCCTATCGGGTATTCTCGTCGCCCACGTCTTTTTCAACCTGCCGCTGGCAACGCGACTGTTCCTGGAAGCGTTGCAGACGGTGCCGGCTAACCAATGGCGGCTGGCGAGCCAGCTTGGCATGGGTGCTGCGCCGGCCTTCCGGCTGATCGAATGGCCGGCGTTGCGTGCGGCCCTGCCGGGCGTTGCCGGGCTCGTTTTCATGCTGTGCATCACCTCCTTCACCATCGTGCTTACGCTCGGCGGCGGGCCGCGCGCGACGACGCTGGAGGTTGCCATATACCAGGCGCTGCGTTTCGACTTCGACCCGGCGCGGGCGGTGACGCTGACCTTGTTGCAGATTGCCCTGACCTTCGTCGTCGTGCTGGCACTGACGCGGCTTGGCGCCAGTATGACCGGCGACGCCAATCTGCCGGTAGCCCCGCGCCGGTATTTTTCAGCCGGTGCGGCCGAGACCGTGCTGAACGCACTGGTGATCGGGCTGGCACTGCTGTTTGTCGCCGGACCGATGGCGGCTACGCTGTCGGCCGGGCTTGGCGCCGATCTCGGCCGCCTGGCCGGCGAGGGCGCGGTGCGGCAAGCGACGGCGACCAGTGCCGTGCTCTCCCTCCTATCGGCGCTGCTCTCCTTGGCGTTGTCGCTGTCGCTGGTTATGGCGCGCCGGGCGCTGGCGCTCACCCGGCGGACCGGCAGGCGGACGCTGCTCGAACACCTGGCCGACACCGGTGCGGGGTTCGTCCTGGTGGTGCCGCCCATCGTCATCGGTGCCGGCTGGTTCCTGCTCCTGCGCAGCGTCAGCGATGTCTTTGCGATCGCCCCTGTCATGGTGGTTGTGGTCAATGCGGTGATGGCGATGCCGTTCGCCATCCGCGCCATCCGCCCCGCCTATGACGCGGCGAGCGAACGCCACGAACGGCTCTGTGCACAGCTTGGCATCTCGGGCTGGAACCGGTTGCGTCTGGTCGACTGGCCGTCGCTGCGGCGGCCGCTCGCCACCGGCTTCGCCTTCGCCATGGCGCTGTCGCTCGGTGATCTCGGCGTCATTGCGCTGTTCGGCAGCGATTCCGTGCAGACATTGCCCTATCTGTTGCTGGCGCGCATGGGCAGCTACCGCACCGAGGATGCGGCCGGCCTGGCGCTGCTGCTCGGCCTTGTCTGCCTGGCGCTTGTGCTGACCGCGGACTGGCTGGGAAGGAGGGAGAAATCATGATGCCGATCAGCCCGGAACGGTCGATTTCGGTCGAAAAAGGCGCGGCCGTGCGGCTCGATAATGTCTCGTTCAGCTATGGTGAAACGCCGCTTATATTCGATGTCGATTTCCCGGCGTCGGAAATCACCGCCATCATGGGGCCGAGCGGTTCGGGAAAGTCGACGCTGCTCAATCTGGTGGCCGGTTTCGAGGCGCCGCGGTCAGGCCGCGTGCTCATCGGCGGCGCCGACGTCAGCACTGCGCCGCCATCAGCGCGGCCGGTATCGATGGTGTTCCAGGAAAACAACCTGTTTGCCCATCTGTCCCTCGAGCAGAATGTCGGGCTCGGCCGCTCGCCTTCGCTCATGCTGAGCGAGGCTGACCGCGCCGCAATCGCCGCAGCGCTGAAGCGCGTCGGCCTTGCCGGCAAGGAAAGCCGGCTGCCGCGCGAACTCTCCGGCGGTGAGCGGCAGCGCGTCGCGCTCGCTCGGGTCCTGGTGCGCGACCGGCCGGTGTTGTTGCTCGACGAGCCGTTCGCTTCGCTCGGACCGGCACTGCGCGACGACATGCTCGACCTGGTCGCCGACGTCCATTCGGAGCAGCGCATGACGGTGCTATTCGTCACGCACCAGCCGGACGATGCGCGCCGTATCGGGCAAAACATGGTTTTCCTGGATGGTGGCACGGTTGCCGCGACGGGCACCGCGGCCGATTTTTTCGTCGGGGCTGGACCGGAGGCATTCCGACGCTATATCGGCTCGGGTCCGTTTGCGGCTGGATCACGAGATGTTGCCCGGAAGCGGACATAATTTATGGTCAAACCGGCGGAAGGCGAAGCGGCGCTTGCTTGCCATGGTCGAGGTAGTGTGGCTAGGTCCGCCAGGAGCTGGTCCGGCTTAGACCGTGATTTGCCCTTGCTGCCTCGTATCTGTCGGACGCACGAAGGACGCCGTAGCACTTGATTTTGCGCGTGATGCTTTCCGGAAATCGCGCCCGATTTTCACGGTCACGTGCCAGGACTTGAAAGGAAGCCGATCTGCCGACCGGCATCGACAATCGGAGGGTGAAACCGCTGGCGCGCTTTCTGGCGCTGGCCGGTCTTGCCGTGGCGCTGGCAAGCTGCCAGATGTTCACGCCTCCCGACGTGCAGGAATCAGGCTTTCAGCCCTCAGACAAGCCGATCACGGTCGACAATGTCGCCGCCAACGGCAAGCTCGCCCAACTGGCGAAGGCGCAGCACCCGCGCATCCTCGCCACCTATGGCGGAGAATATTCCGACCCCAAGCTCGAGCGCATGGTGGCCAAGATCGTCGGCAGACTGACCGTAGTGTCGGCCAACCCGACCCAGACCTACCGCATCACCATCCTCAACTCGCCCAACGTCAATGCCTTCGCGCTGCCGGGCGGCTATCTCTACATCACCCGGGGCCTGCTGGCCTTGGCCAACGATTCAGCCGAGCTTGCCGCCGTCATTGCGCATGAGATGGGCCACGTTACGGCCAATCACGGCCTGCAGCGCCAGCAGCTGGAAGCCGAAGAGGGGTTGGCGACCAAGGTCGTTTCGGATGTGCTCGGCGACAACCCGACGGCCAAGGCGGCGCTGATCCGCGGCAAGCTGAGGCTGGCCCAGTTCTCGCGCAATCAGGAGCTGGAGGCCGACGCCATCGGCATCAAATCGATCGGCGAAGCCGGTTTCGATCCCTACGCTGCCGGCCGCTTCTTGCAGTCGATGTCGGCCTATACCGATTTCCGCTCGATCAGCGGCGCCACCGACGCCAGCCTCGACTTCCTGGCGACGCACCCCAACACGCCGCAGCGTATCGACCTCGCGCAGCGCCACGCCCGCCAGTTCGGCGCGCCCGGTGTCGGGTCGCGCGATCGCGATTCATTCCTTTCCGGCGTAGACGGGCTGCTTTACGGCGACACACCGGAGGAAGGCTATGTGCGCGGCGAAACTTTCCTGCATCCTGGCCTCGGCGTGTCGTTCTCGGCGCCCAACGGCTTCATCATCGACAATTCGGCAGCGGCGGTGACGGCGACAGGCCCGGGCGACATCGCCATCCGCTTCGACGGCGTTTCGATCGACAAGGGCCGCTCGCTGACCGACTACATCCGCAGCGGCTGGGTTGCCGGCCTCGACGACAGCAGCGTGCGCCAGGAGACGATCAACGGCAACGAAGCGGCAACCGCGCATGCTGGCGCCGATGGCTGGCAATTCGATATTGCGGTGATCCGCGCCGGCGGCCAGGTCTACCGCTTGCTGACCGCGGCGCCTTCGGCCAGCACCTCGCTGAGCACGGTGGCGCGCTCGGTCAGCGGCTCGTTCCGCATCCTGAGTGCTGCCGAGAAGGCGGCGTTGAAGCCGCTGCGTATCCGCATCGTCACGGTGCAGCCCGGCCAGACAATGGGCTCCCTGGCCGCACAGATGGTCGGCGTCGACCGCAAGCTGGATTTGTTCAGGGTGCTCAACGCGCTGTCGCCGGGCGCCGCCGTTTCGGCCGGCGACAAGGTCAAGATCGTCACCGACAAATAGCAGCCGACGCGATTCAGGCTGCGAGAAATTCCGGGTTCTGCTTCACCAGCGCCGCCTTGAGCTTTTCCATGGCGCGCGCCTCGATCTGCCGGACACGTTCCTTGGAGATGCCGAGCGTCTCGCCGAGCGCTTCGAGCGTCGCGCCCTCGTCGCTCAGCCGGCGCTCCTCGATAATCCTGAGTTCTCGCGCATTGAGCGCGCCGAGCGCCGTCTTCAGCCAGACAGAGCGGCGTTCGACATCGATCGTGTCGCCGACGACCTCGTCGGGCAGCGGGTCATCCGAAACCAGGAACTCCATCCGCTCGGTTGCGCCCGCATCGTCGGCAAGCGGCGTGTTGAGCGAGCTGTCGGGTGCCGAAAGGCGGGAATCCATCATCGCCACATCGGCTTCGGAAACGCCGAGAGCCGCCGACACTTCGCGGTAAAGCGTGGCATTCGACGTCTGCTCGGCGCCGTTTGCCAGGCGGGCGCGTAGGCGCCGCAGGTTGAAGAACAGCGCCTTTTGCGCCGAGCTGGTGCCGCCGCGCACGATCGACCAGTTGCGCAGGATATAATCCTGCATCGAGGCGCGGATCCACCATGTCGCATAGGTCGAGAACCGCACCTCGCGCTCGGGCTCGAAACGGGCGGCGGCCTCCAGCAGCCCGACATGGCCTTCCTGGATCAGGTCGCCCAGGGGAAGGCCGTAGTGGCGGAACCGCGACGCCATGGAAATGACCAGCCGCATATGGGCGACGGTGATGCGGTGCAGCGCGTGCTGGTCATTGTTCTCCTTCCAGCGCAGCGCCAGGAGATGCTCTTCGTCGCGCTCCAGGTAAGGGGCTTTCATCGCCGCGCGAACCATGGTCCGTCCTGCACTGTCTTGCATCATGCCGCGCTCCTGCTTCAGGCGTTGCGGTGCGATCGCTGAATCGTGAGTTGACGCCGATGGTTGAAATGGCGGCGCCGCGCCCTACAACAGCCAAGAACGTGCGATGCGGGGGAATGTTCCCCCGGACTGTCATGCCGATTGCGCTGTTCCAGGCGATTCGCCATTGGCCTTGATTCAGCCGGGTGGCGCCGGGAGGTGTTGGTTGAGAATGGGATTTCAAGAGCGCGAGATTTTTGAAATTTAGTTTCTTATTTTGGCATCGCGCGTCTGTCATTTTCCGGCACTCGCAACGACGCCGGACATCGGCCAAGGACGGGATCACAGAAAAATGAAATCGCTCAAATCGCTCATTGTCGCCGGAACGCTGCAGGTCCTGGCCATCGCCGCCGGTCATGCCGGCGCCAATCTCGACCAGATCAAGCAGTCCGGCGTCTTCAAGATCGGCACGGAAGGAACCTATGCGCCCTTCACCTATCATGATGCTTCCGGCGCGCTGGTCGGCTTCGACGTCGAGATCGCCCGGGCCATCGCCGAGCGCCTCGGCGTCAAAGCCCAGTTCCTCGAAGGCAAATGGGACGGGCTGATCGCCGGTCTCGATGCCAACCGCTACGATGCCGTCATCAACGAGGTCGGCATCACCGAGGCGCGCAAGGCCAAATATGATTTCTCCGATCCTTACATCGCCTCCAAGGCGGTGCTGATCGTGCGTGGCGACAACACCGACATCAAGGGTTTCGCCGATCTCAAGGGCAAGAAGGCGGCGCAGTCACTGACCTCGAATTTCGGCAAGCTGGCTGAAACCAATGGCGCCGAGCTCGTCGGCACCGACGGCTTCGACCAGTCGATCCAGCTTCTTCTCACCGGCCGCGCCGACGCCACCATCAACGACAGCCTGTCCTTCCTCGACTTCAAGAAGCACAAGCCCGACGCCAATGTGAAGATTGCCGCGCAGGAAGAAAACGCCGACTATTCCGGCGTCATCGTGCGCAAGGGCGATCCGGAACTGGTGGCCGCCATCAATAAGGCGCTGGCCGACATCAAGGCCGACGGCACCTACCAGAAAATCGCCGATACCTATTTCGGCCAGGACGTTTCGAAGTAAGCGGCTTTTCTCGCGTGGGCCGAATGCCGGCCCGCGTCGTTCATGTCGCGGCGAGCTGTCTTTGACGGCCCGCCGCTTTCGCGTGATATGAGCGACGGCAATCTGGCAAGGAGGAGGCTTCGTGCCGCACTGGCTGCAATTGATGCTGGAATCCCTGCCTACGCTGCTGTGGGCTGCACTGATCTTCACCGTGCCGTTGACGCTGCTGTCGTTTGCGTTCGGTCTTGTCCTCGGCCTGGTCGTGGCGCTTGTCCGGCTGTTCGGTCCCAAACCGCTGGTCGCGGTGGTCCGGTTCTACGTCTGGATCTTCCGCGGCACGCCGCTTCTCGTGCAACTGTTCCTTATCTTCTACGGCCTGCCATCGGTCGGCATCCTGCTCGACGCTTTTCCGGCAGCACTGATCGGCTTTACCTTGAACATCGGCGCCTATTCGTCGGAAATCATCCGCGCCGTCATCGGTTCGGTGCCGAAGGGCCAGTGGGAAGCGGCCTATTCGATCGGCATGACATGGGCCCAGGCAATGCGGCGCACCATTCTTCCACAGGCGGGGCGCGTCGCCGTGCCGCCGCTGTCCAACACCTTCATCTCGCTGGTAAAGGACACATCGCTCGCCGCCGCCATTACCGTGCCGGAGATGTTCCAGGCGGCGCAGCGTATCGTCGCCACCACCTATGAGCCGCTGATCCTCTATGTCGAGGCAGCGGCTCTCTACCTGGTCATGAGCTCCGTGCTGTCGGCCTTGCAAGCCCGATTGGAAACGCGGCTCAACCGCTATGGCGGCTTCCTGGAGGCGCGCTCGTGATCGGCCTCACCAACATCGAAAAGCGCTTCGGCGACAATTTGGTGCTGAAGGGTGTGACCGTCACTATCGAGGAAGGCAGCGTCACCGCGCTTGTCGGGCCATCGGGAGGCGGGAAAAGCACGCTTTTGCGCTGCATCAACCTGCTCGAGCTGCCGACTTCAGGCACGGTGCGGATCGGCGACGATGCACTCGAATTCCACCCCGGCGGCAGGGTCTCGACCAGGGATATCCAGCGGCTGCGGCTGCAGACCGGCATGGTGTTCCAGAATTTCCAGCTGTTTCCGCATCGCACCGCGATCGAGAACATCATGGAGGGGCTGGTGACGGTGCTGAAATGGCCCAAGGAGCAGGCGCGTGAGCGGGCGTTGGCTCTGCTCGAAAAGGTCGGCATGGCGCACAAGGCCGACGCCTGGCCGGCGACGCTGTCAGGCGGCCAGCAGCAGCGCGTGGCGATTGCCCGGGCGCTGGCGCCGTCGCCGCAAGTGCTGCTCTGCGACGAGCCGACCTCTGCACTCGATCCGGAACTGGCGCAAGAGGTGGTCGACGTGCTCGGCAGGCTCGCCAGCGAGGGCACGACCATGGTGATGGCGACGCATGATCTGCGGCTCGCCTCCAAGATCGCGCGGGAAGTGGTGTTCCTCGATGCCGGCAACATCGTCGAACAAGGGCCGGCCGCGGTGCTGTTCAGCAACCCGGAGCGCCAGCGGACCAAGCGGTTCATCGCGACGCTGAAGCAGGAGGCGGAAAGGGAGGGCGGTGGCGAAGGTTAGCAATGCATTCGCCGGTCAGCCAAAACAAAAAACCCGGCGCGAGGCCGGGTTTTTCTGAATTCGAAGGCGAAAAGCTCAGGCAGCCTCTTCCTGCTCGGCTTCCTCGTTGTCGGCCTTGGCGCCGCGCTTCGGGCCCTTGTTGAGGTTTACCTCGATAAGGCGCACCGCTTCGGTCTCCGACATGCGGTTGACGGCCGCGATCTCGCGGGCCATGCGGTCGAGGGCCGCCTCGTAGAGCTGGCGCTCGGAATAGGACTGCTCCGGCTGGTTGTCGGCGCGATAGAGGTCGCGCACCACTTCCGAGATCGAGATCAGATCGCCGGAGTTAATCTTGGCATCATATTCCTGGGCGCGGCGCGACCACATGGTGCGCTTGACGCGGGCGCGGCCCTGCACGACCTTCAGCGCGCGCTCGACATAATCCTCTTCCGACAGCTTGCGCATGCCGATCGAGGTCGCCTTGGCGACCGGCACCTTGAGGCGCATCTTGTCCTTCTGGAAGTCGATGACGAACAGTTCCAGCTTGTGGCCCGCGACTTCCTGCTCATCGATCGAGACGATCTGGCCGACACCATGCGCCGGATAGACGATGTACTCGCCGGTCTTGAAACCGTGGCGCGCTGCGGTGGACTTCTTCTGCGGGGTGATCGTTGCCATTACGCCCTGAACTCCTTGTTGTGGTACCGGCATCGTGCCGGCCCGAACTCGTGCGACCGGTGTGACCGGTCCTTAGCCACACAACGATGAACTCACCGGAAGGCCAGGACCGGCAAATCGCAACATTGCGACCGCCTGCCCCAGATCGCTCTGGTCCGGATTGAGAAATTCACCTTTCAGTGATTTGGGGCGTTTGCGCCATAAATCGACGTTGTGTCACCGGCATGTTGGGCTGATATAACACAAAAAGTCGGAAGAATCAAGGTTTTGCTGCACGCGCGAAGGCCATGCGCCATCGCCGCCTGTCAAGGCAGTTAATGTATCACGTCTGTTACGCCGCGTCAGGCTGCCGCAATCAGCGCTCTCGTTAATCGCCTTCGCCGGGCTCCGGGGAGAAATATTTCTCGAATTTGCCAGCTTCCCCGTCGAAGGATTTGGCGTCGGCCGGGGGCTCCTTCTTGGCGGTGATGTTGGGCCATTTATCGGCATATTCGGTGTTGATCTGCAGCCATTTGTCGAGGCCCGACTCGGTGTCGGGCTTGATCGCGTCGGCCGGGCATTCCGGTTCGCAGACGCCGCAGTCGATGCACTCGTCCGGGTGGATGACGAGCATGTTCTCACCTTCGTAGAAACAGTCGACCGGACAGACCTCGATGCAGTCCATGTATTTGCATTTTATGCAATTGTCGGTCACGACATAGGTCATTGGTCGGCTCCGGGACGTCCCATTTTGTTGGGCTTTTTTGGTGAGGTAACGCCTTTGTCCGCCGCTGGCAAGGGCAGCCCTTGCCAGCGGTGCCGGGGTTTCCGGAATGGAATTCCAGAGGCCCGGCAAAGCGGAAGTTCGACCTTGCTCAATCGTCGCCGAGCAGGTGGTCGGTCTGGCGGCGTTCCTTCTTCGTCGGGCGACCGCTGCCGGCCTCGCGCAACGGCGGCACCGCATCCGGAAGCGCCTCGCCCTTGGGCGCGGGGGGCGGCGACATGTCCTCGTAAAGCAGGCGGGCTTCTTCGGCCGGGCCGCGCCGTGCGCCGGTGCCAAGGACTTTCCAGACGAAGATCCGCCGCTCGAGCGTGATGGTCAAAACGTCACCCGGCCGGACCGTATCGGATGCCTGCGCTGCTTTGTCGCGATTGATGCGGACGCGTCCGGTGACGACCAGCTTGGCTGCCAGCGTGCGTGATTTTACCGCGCGCGAGAAGAACAGCCACTTGTCGATGCGCTGGCGGGCATCAGTGACCATCGGACGAACAGCTTACTTCTTCAGCTGGTCGCGCAACGCGGCGAGCTTGGCGAAGGGCGAGTCCGGATCGAAGCGGACCGGGCGTTCCTCACGCGGCTTTGGCTGGAAGGCGGGCTTTGCGCCTTGGGCGCCGCCTTTGCCGTCCTGCCGTCCAGCCTTCCAGTCGGGCCGGTTTTCGCGCCGGTCGAGGCGTTCGCCTTGCGGCTTGCCGGCGCGCTGCTCTGCCGCCTCGCCTTGCGGCTTGGGCTTGAACTTGCTGCGGTCGAAGCGTGGCTTGCCGGCGCCGTCGCGCTGATCGTGGCGCCCTTGACGGGCGGGCCGGTCGCCCGGCGTCGGTTGCCCGCCGGCATCTACCGGCGCATCGCTGCGGCCGTCCGGCGCAGCTTGACCATTGCGCGGGCGACTGTCCCGATGATTGTCCCGGGGGCGGTTGTCATGCTGGCGATGACGCGGGCGCTGGTCGAAACGACCCTGCCGCCACAACAGCACAGGTTTTGGCTCCTCGGCTTCTGGGGCAGCTTCGCCGGCGACGGCTTCCGCCGTTGCTGCAGGTTCGGCCGGCGATGCTTCCATAGTGTCGGAAACCGGCGGCTCTGCCGGTGCCGTAGCCTCAGTTTCCGCCCCAAGTTCCGTCCTTGGCTCAGCCGCTGGTTCTGCAGCCGCTTCGGCGGCGGGCTGGGTCTCTTGCGTGACTTCTGCCGCAGCTTCAGGGGCTGGAGCTTCCGGCTGGTCTTCCGCGACAGGCTTCGCCGCCGCTTCGGTCACGGCTTCGGCCGCCTCCGCAACAGGAGCCGCATCCGACACAGGCTCCGAAGCCTCCGCCGAAACCTCCGCCGGCGGCTCTGCCGCGGCAGCTGCTTCCGCCATCCTCGCCTGCTCGGCTCGCGTTGCCTCTTCCGCCGCCTGCTTTGCAGCGGCCGCTTCACGCGCGGCATTGTCCTGTGCTTCGAGCCGCGCCTTGACCTCGGCCGCCGGCTTGGCATCGGCGCGATAGCCGAGCCCCTTCAGGATTTCTTCCATGTCGTCGGCGGTGGCGCCGAGGATCGACATCATCGGCGGCGTCACCATGAAGGACTGACCGTCATAGGCGCCGTCGGGGCGAGGTCCGAGGCCCGGCTTCCAGTTGGTCGCCGGCCGGATCAGGTCGGCCAGCCGTTCGAGAATATCGACGCGTACAGCACGCCGGCCAAGATTGCGGTAGCCCGCCAGCTTGTAGAAGGTCTTGTCGAAGGTTGGATCGATGACCACCGAGGTGCGGCCGGAGGCCAGTGCGTGAACGACATCGCCGAAGCCGGGCTTGTCCTTGCCGTCGTTTCTCAGCGCCCACAGCATCGTTATCAACCCGGCCGGCGCCGGCTTGATCAGCGCCGGCACGAAGACATGGTAGGCGCCGAAGCGCACGCCGAGACGGCGAAGCGCCGCGCGGCCCTCCTGGTCGAGCGACTTCATCTCGTCGGCGATGTCGCGACGGTTAATGAGGCCGAAATGCTCGACGAGCTGGAAAGCGATGCCGCGGCCGATGCCGGTGATCTGCTCGGCATTCTTGAGATCGACCAGCGGCTTCAGCAGGGATTCGATCTGGAAATTGACGAAGCGCTCGGCGCGCGCCGCAACCTTGTCGCGGGCCGGGCCGGTGAGTTGCTCGTCGGCGAGCAGAACGAGACGCGGCTTCAAAGCGTCTTCGCCAGCGACCAGCGTGCCGATCGGCGCGCCGATCCAGCGCAGCGTGCCATCCGAACCCAGCGCGATGTCGCCATTGGCCGAGGCGCCGAAGCGTTCGGCACGCGCCTCGAACTCGGCGGCAAGCGCCTTCTGCGCCGCCGCCCGCACCGCCTTGGCGTCCTCGCCGCCGGCGCTCTGGTCGGCGGTGAAGCGGAAACCCTGCAACTCGCCGACGTGATGGCCTTCGACGAGGACGGTTCCGGTTGGGCTGATTTCGGCTTCAGGCATCGTGTTTTCTCTAAGGCGCCGCATGAGGACGGAAGTCCTGCGGTCTACAAAACGTTTCGTCAACCGCTCATGCAGCGCATCCGACAGTCTGTCTTCGATTTCGCGCGTCTTTTCCTGCCAGTGTGCCCGATCGGCCAGCCAGCCGGGCCGGTTGGAAACGAAGGTCCATGTGCGGATCTGGGCAATCCTGTGCGATAGCGTGTCGATATCGCCTTCAGTGGTGTCGGCGCGGCGCACCTGCTCGGCCATGTAGTTCTCGTCGACATGGCCGTGCCTGGCAAGGTCCATGTAGATGGAGGCGATCAAGTCGGCGTGCTGGGCCGGCGCGATCTTCCTGTAGTCGGGCAGCGCGCAGGCTTCCCACAGCAGCGCCACCCGCCTGGCGTCGGTGGTGAGTGCCCGGATGTCCTCGTCGCGCGACAGATGCTCGAGCGCCTGCGCGTCCACGGCCGGCAGTGCGCGCGTCAGGCCTTCGACCGGGGCGTTGGTCTCGATCGAGCGCTTCAGCGCATCGAGGTTGGCGAAATCGAAATGCGCGGTACGCCACTGCAGCACTTTCACCGGATCGAAATCATGCGCCTCGATCTTCTTGACCAATTCCTCATCCAGCGGATCGACCTGGCCGGTGACGCCGAAGGTGCCGTCGCGCAGATGCCGGCCGGCACGGCCGGCAATCTGGCCGAGCTCGGCCGCGGTCAGGTTGCGGTACTGGTAGCCGTCGAATTTGCGATTCTGGGCGAAGGCGACGTGGTCGAGGTCGAGGTTGAGGCCCATGCCGATGGCGTCGGTGGCGACGAGGTAGTCGACATCGCCCGACTGGAACAGCGCCACCTGGGCGTTGCGGGTGCGCGGGCTGAGCGCGCCGAGCACGACGGCGGCACCGCCCTGCTGGCGGCGGATCAGCTCGGCGATGGCATAGACCTCGTCGGCCGAGAAGGCGACGATCGCGGTGCGCCGCGGCAGGCGGGTCAGCTTCTTCGAGCCGGCATAGGCAAGATGCGACAGCCGTGGCCGGGTCACCACCGACACGCCCCGCAGCAGGCGCTGCAGAATGCCGTGCATGGTGGCCGCACCCAGCAGCAGCGTCTCCTGGCGGCCGCGCAGATGCAGGATGCGATCGGTGAAGATGTGGCCGCGTTCGAGATCGCCAGCGAGCTGGACCTCGTCGATGGCAACGAAGGCGGCGTCGGTCTCGCGCGGCATCGCTTCCACCGTGCAGACCGAGTATTTCGCGCCCGCCGGCTGGATCTTTTCCTCGCCGGTGATGAGCGCAACCTTATGGGCGCCGACCTTCTCGCAGACGCGCGTATAGACCTCGCGGGCAAGCAGCCTGAGCGGTAGGCCGATGACGCCGCTCTCATGCGCCACCATGCGTTCGATGGCGAGATGGGTCTTGCCGGTATTGGTCGGGCCGAGCACGGCCGTCACGTCTCGACCCGACAGGATCAGCGGTTCAGTGTGTTTCGGATGGATGTTCATCGGCCTGGAAATAAGGCTCTCTGCCTCGCATTGTCGGGAGCGCGCCCATATTGGCCGCGTATGACAGGCGACACATAGGGATTTCGGGCGCGAAGCGAAAGCGGAATGTGCCGAGGGCAGGCTGATTGGTCGGTTCGAAGCCAGAAATCTGTTCCCGATTAACAGTTGGAACGAGTCTGGAACGAATCAGCGACGAATCACTGACTCGCGCTGATTCAGGTTTTGTTCACGGCTACATCTGGGATTTCTGCCGGCGAGTCTCACCACATGCTGAATCACAGAAACTGGCCCGATTCATGCAGGCGGCATTCAAACGAGCACCACCGTTAACCTTTGCCGGTGAATGATCGTGGCCGGCCAATCTGCTTCGCCCAACATTATGAAATTATTGATGTTTCCTAATGCGCTTTAATCATTTCGAGGGTGTTTTCGGCTCTCGCCGTTAACGTTCCGCTCAAAGCCGGAACGAATCGGCGACGAATCAGCGATAGGCAAAGTTTCTTGGTTTGTTCACCGCAACATGTTGTGTTGTGAACAGCTTTTCCACCGAGAATCCACAGGCTGCCGGGCAGTTTTTGCACAGGCTGCGCAGCGGCCGTTAACCTTTGCGTGCCGGATTGGGGCAGCGTGCTGAATCGAGATCTTGCAACGGGAAGACCGCTATAGAAACGGGCCGTTTTGCAGGCCCGTTCGTCCAAGCGCGTATCTATCTCAACGTAAAGATAAACGGTCAGGCGATGTACTGCCCGCCATTGGCTGATATGGTCGAGCCGGTGATGAACCCGGCATCGTCGGAAGCGAGGAAGACGACGCAGCGCGCGATCTCCTCCGGCTCGCCGAGACGGCCGACCGGGATCTGCGGAAGGACACGCTCGTTGAGCACCTTCTCGTCCATCGCTTTGACCATCTCGGTGGCGATGTAGCCGGGGCAGATGACGTTGACGGTGATGCCGGCGCGCGCGCCTTCCTGGGCCAACGCCTTGGTGAAGCCGATATCGCCGGCCTTCGAGGCCGAATAATTGACCTGGCCGACCTGCCCTTTCTGGCCATTGATCGAGGAGATGGTGATGACGCGGCCGAATTTGCGGTCGCGCATGCCGCCCCACAACGGATGCGTCATGTTGAAGACGCCGGAAAGGTTGGTGTCGAGGACCTCTTTCCATTGCTCGCGCGTCATCTTGTGGAACATCGCGTCGCGCGTGATGCCTGCATTGTTGACCAGCACCGATACGGGACCGAGATCGGCCTCTACCTGTTTGATGCCGGCAGCGCAGGCCTCGTAGTCGGCAACCGACCATTTGTAGACCGGGATGCCGGTCGCTGCCTTGAACTTTGCTGCCGCTTCCTCATTGCCGGCGTAGTTTGCGGCAACCGAATAGCCGGCGCTTTTCAAGGCGACCGATATCGCCGCGCCGATGCCGCGCGACCCGCCTGTGACGATTGCAACCTTTGTCATGTGTCCTCCCGGGAAATGCAGATGACTGAGCGTTGAAGCGGTAGGTTTTGCCCTCTATTCCCTACTCGCTTTGCGCCAGTATCCTATTCGTATCGCTTATCTCATCACAATGCTTCCACGCACATGGCAACGCCCATGCCGCCGCCGATGCACAGCGTGGCAAGACCTTTCTTGGCACTTCTGCGACGCATTTCGTAGACCAGCGTGTTGAAGATGCGGGCGCCCGAGGCGCCGACCGGATGGCCGATGGCGATGGCGCCGCCATTGACGTTGACGATGGACGGGTCCCAGCCCATGTCCTTGTTGACGGCGCAGGCCTGCGCGGCGAAGGCCTCGTTGGCTTCGACCAGATCGAGGTCGCCGACCGACCAGCCGGCCTTGGCCAGCGCCTTGCGCGAGGAGGGGATCGGTCCCGTCCCCATGATCTGCGGGTCAACGCCGGCGGTCGCCCAGGAAACGATACGCACCAGCGGCGTGATGCCGCGCCTTGCGGCTTCCGCTTCGGTCATCAGCACCACGGCGGCGGCGCCGTCATTGATGCCGGAAGCATTGGCTGCTGTCACCGTGCCGTCTTTGTCGAAGGCGGGCTTGAGCTTGGTCATGGCGTCGATCGTCGCGCCATGGCGGATGTACTCGTCCTGGTCGACTATCGTGTCGCCCTTCCTGCCCTTGACTGTGAAGGCAACGATCTCGTCGTTGAATTTTCCGCCTTTCTGCGCAGCCTCGGCCTTGTTCTGGGAAGCCAGTGCGAACTGGTCCTGGTCGTCGCGGGTGATTTGGAACTGGCGGGCGACGTTCTCCGCCGTGTTGCCCATATGATAACCATAGAAGGCATCGGTCAGGCCGTCCTTGATCATGGTGTCGATCAGCTTGAAATCGCCCATCTTGACGCCACCGCGCAGATGCTGCGCATGCGGAGCCATCGACATCGATTCCTGGCCGCCGGCAACGATGATTTTTGCATCGCCCTGGGCGATCTGCTGCATGCCGAGCGCGATGGCGCGCAGGCCGGAGCCGCAGAGCTGGTTCAGGCCCCAGGAGGTCGCCTCCTGCGGCACGCCGGCGGCCATGGCCGCCTGCCGCGCCGGGTTCTGCCCTTGAGCCGCGGTCAGGATCTGGCCGAGAATGACCTCGTCCACCTCCTTGCCGTCGACGCCGGCGCGGGCAAGCGCTTCCCTGACGGCGACGGCACCCAGTTCATGAGCTGGCGTGTTGGCGAAGGCGCCGTTGAAGGAGCCGACAGGCGTGCGCGCCGCACTGGCGACAACGATGGCGTTGGAAGCGGACATGTTCTTCTCCAGACTTTCGGGGAGCGATTTCGGGTGCCGTCGGGGACTTTTCTTGCCCTTTCCACAACCCGAGTCAAACCCGAAATGGGCATGGCGTTCCTCCGCGGCAAGCAGGCCGCGCGTCGCTGCGATGACGGCCCATCCGTGCTGCGCAGCATAAAATGTTCCCGCACTGCACAAACAGCTTGGATTCATGACGCTTTTGCGCATATCCTTTAACAAGGCGCAATCGTTACCGGCGGCTTACTTAAGCTGGCCGGTGTCCGGGGAGGATGCAGATGGCCGCGAAAGACGAACCTATTGTTATCAAGAAATATGCCAATCGCCGTCTCTACAATACGGGCACCAGCACCTATGTGACGCTCGAGGATCTCGCAGAAATGGTCAAAAAAGGCGAGGACTTTACTGTCCAGGACGCCAAGACCGGCGACGACATCACGCATCCGGTGCTGACCCAGATCATCTTCGAGCTGGAGAACAAGGACGGGCAGAACATGCTGCCGATCCCGTTCCTGCGTCAGCTCATCGCCTACTACGGCGACCAGATGCAGATGATCGTGCCAAGCTTTCTCGAACAGTCGATGCTGGCCTTCTCGAAGGAGCAGGAACGCTTTCGCGAGCAAATGAAAGATGCCCTCGGCAAGTCGCCGATGGACATGATGAAGATCGCGACGCCGATCAAGGTGCTGGAGGAGCAGACTCGGCGTAACATGGAAATGTTCCAGAACGCCATGCGGCTGTTCACGCCGTTCCCGCCTGCGGGGTCTGCGCCGGCAGCAGCACCGGCCGAACAGGCCAGGAAAGAAACACCGGAAAAACCGGACGACCTTCAGGAGCTGAAGGAGCAGATCGCCGCGATGCAGCGCAAGCTCGACACGATGTCGTGACTGCCGGCCGGCGAAGCGCCGGCCCAAAATTTCCCTCAGCAGGCCTGTGTCAGAAAACATCTTCGCCTCGAAGGTGAAGATGTCATCCACGCTCTATTTTGTGGCACGCTCTATTTCGTGGCATGCCCTATTTCGTGGTCACCGTCACCAGAGCGGTAACAGGTTTGCCGTCTACTAGAATGGGCCGGTGATGATCATCGGCAAGAAGCACGCCGATCACGTGTCTGCCGGCGGCATCCGGGCAATGGCCGAAACGGGCCTTGATAAGATCACCGCCAAAGTCGCTGTTCATGCTGTTGTACGGCTTGCCGGGGATGTTGCAGGTGTCTCCGTTGGGATCGATCTTCATATGCACGTGGCCGCATTGCTTGATTTCCCCGCACTCACCCGCAGTGAGCAGCCTGAAGTTGCTCCTGACGACAACGCCTATCGCCTTCTCAGGAGAATTGCCCAGTTCGACAACTGAACCCGCCGTCGGCCAGACGACTTCCAGGGTGGGCCGATCCTCGGCCTCGGCAGATACGAGCGACAATAAGGAGAAAGCGAGGGCAGTCGTTGCGGTGATGCGAAACATGGTAACCTCCGTTGCGATGTAAACATTGATTACATACGCAGCGCTCGAACACAAGGGAAATAATCAGTGATTACATTCCGCTCTCGTGCTATTTGACTGAGATGACCAAGACAACTGATTCCGACGAAGCCGGAGATGCCAAGCGATACCATCACGGCAATCTCGTCGAGGCCTTGATCACGGCAACCGTGGAGATCATCGAGGAGCGGGGAGCCGAGCATGTGTCCGTACGCGAGGCCGCAAAACGTGCCGGCGTTTCGCCCGGCGCGCCATTCCGGCATTTTCGATCGAAAACAGCGCTGCTCACCGCGGTCGCCGAACAGGCCATGGATCGGCTGACAAAGGCCGTTGCCAAGGCGCGGTCGAAAATCGACAGCGCAGATCCCATTGAGGCCTTCGAAGCAATCGGACAAGGCTATCTGGAATGGGCAATTAGCAACCCCACGCATTTCCAGATCATCAGTTCCCGAACCCTGATTGATTTTGAAGGGTCGGACAGCCTTCGTGATCAGAATGAGGCTATTCGGCGGACGATGATCGACTTGCTGACGCAAGCGCAACAACAGGGTCGGCTTGCTCCCGGCACCGACTTTGATCATCTTGTGCTTGCCGCGCGTGCACTCGTTTATGGGTTGGCACGCATGGCGATCGATGGTCATTTCCGGGAATGGCATCCGTCCGAGCCGCCAGCCCTGGCCGCGCAGCGGGCTCTCCGACTTTTCATGAGCCGGATGACCATTCCATCTAAAGCTTAATCCGCCAGCACCCAAAAAAAGGGCCCGCGATTGCGTCGCCAGCTAATGGAACTCCGGCAGCGGTCCCTGGTAGCGGGCGCGTGGTCTGATCAGGCCGCTGCTTGTCACCTGCTCCACGGCATGCGCGGCCCAGCCGATGCTGCGGCCGAGCGCAAACAAGCGAAACGGCGCATCGGACGGCAAACGGAGGCTGCGCGTCAGCGCGGCCAAGGCGAAATCGACGTTCGGGCGCATGCCCGTTGCCGCAAAGGCCGCATCGCAAAGCCGTAACAGCCCATCATCGACATCGATCGCGGCCAGCAACGGTTCCGCACGCGGATCGCCGTCGGGATAAAGCGGATGGCCAAATCCGGGCAGTGGCCTGTCGTGACCGAGCCAGCGTCCGACAGCCGCATCCGGCCCCAATCTCTGCGCATCCTCCGCCAGCATCATGACCGCCTCCGCGGCGCCGCCATGGCGCGGACCGGAGAGCGTGGCGAGGCCAGCAAGCAGGCAGGCCGAAACAGGTGCACCGGTGGACGCGGCGACCCGCGCGGCGAAGGTCGATGCGTTCAGTTCGTGATCGGCCAACAGCACCAGCGAGCGGCGGATCAAGTCTGCGCCGGCTGCATCGAGGGACCAGCCCTGCGCCAGTCGTTCGTGCACGGCACCGATTCCGCGAACCGCGCCGAGCGCCTGGGCCAGAGCGGCGATGGCGCCGGCCGCATCGTGGTTGAGCGAAGCCGCCCTGCGGCCGAGCGAAGGCCGGCCCTTGGCCGCCAACGCGGCCAATTCCGCGAAGGCAGCCGGCCGGCCAGTTGCGCCGTTGCCATGGCGGCTCGCCGACACGAACGACACTGGTGCGTCAGATGCCCAAAGCAGGTTTGCCGTCTGCTCCAGCGTGGCAGTCTCGCAGAGTGCAACCGCATCCTGGCCACGATAGACGAGGCGGCCGTGCAAAACGGTCGAGATCGTGGTGGCGATCGCCGGCTCACCCCAGGCAATTGCACTTTCGGCGATTGCCTGGGGATTTCGGCCGCGCGCCCGGCGGCTCGCCAGCGCCGCGATGTCGTCGGCGCGATACTGGCTGCGGCGTGGGTCGGCCCGATCCGGCCGCATGCCGATGCGTCCGCGGCTGACATAGGCATAGAGCGTCTGGGCGCGCACCTTGAGGCGCTCCAGGGCTTCGTCCCGCGTCAGCCACTCAGTCATGTAAACCTGGCACGTTGATTCGGTTGATCAAGATTGATGGTCCAGCCGCCAACCCTTATCTACGACCCGGAAAGGGTCAAGGAGAAAACCAATGGCGAATGGGCTCGATGATGTGGTGGTGGCAGAAACGGTGCTCTCCGATGTCGACGGTCTTGGCGGCCGCCTGACCATCCGGGGCCATTCGTTGCCGGAACTGGCAGGCCGCTGGAAATACGCCGACGTGGTTCGGCTGCTGTTCGACGGCTCTTTCGACGATCTTCCCGGCGAAAAGGAGCTGGCGAAAGCGATCGGCCGGGCGCGCAGTGAAGTGTTCGAGCGGATCGAACCCTTGCTGCCGTTTCTCGCATCCCTCGATATCTACAGCGCGATGCGCGCCGGCATTGCCCTACTGCCGGACGGCGACAAATTGCCGGACGCGCTCAGGCTGGTTGCGGCACCTGCCGTGCTGACGCCGGCCTTGCTGCGCTTGCAGCGCGGCGAAAGCCCAATTGCGCCTGATCGCAAGGCCGATCATGCCGCCGACATGCTGCGGATGCTGACCGGCATGGCGGCCTCGCCGAAGTTGGCGAAAGCGCTCGATACCTATCTTGTGACGGTTTGCGACCATGGCCTCAACGCATCGACCTTCGCCACGCGCGTGGTCGCCTCGACGCAGGCGGGGCTTACTTCGGCGGTGCTGGCCGGACTCGGAGCGCTCAAGGGGCCGCTGCATGGCGGCGCGCCAGGTCCGGTGATCGAGATGCTGGATGCGATAGAGGCGCATGGCGACGCCGCCATCTGGCTGCGCGACGAGATCGCGCGCGGCCGCCGCATCATGGGCTTCGGGCATCGCATCTACCGTGTGCGCGATCCGCGTGCCGACGTGCTGAAAGCGGTGGTGCGGCAACTCGGCGCCGAGGGCGAAGCCGGCCACCGGCTGGCGTTTGCCGAAAGCGTGGAGCAAGCGGCGCTTGAAGTGCTTCGCATCGCCAAGCCGTCGCGCTCGCTCCAGACCAATGTCGAGTTCTTCACAGCACTTCTGCTGGAGGCCGCGGGCTTTCCGAAAGAGGCGTTCACCAATGTCTTTGCTGCCGGGCGCGTCGCCGGCTGGATCGCCCACGCCCGCGAGCAGCAGACGAGCGGACGGCTGATCCGGCCGCAGTCGCGCTATATCGGGCCGGTGCCGGACCTCGTCGCCTAAGGATTTTCCCCCGCATGCTTTGCGGAAACCGGCCCCGCTACAGCCGGTGCCAGACACTCTCTCGTCAAGGTGAGAGAGGTCCTCATGACAAAAATTTCATGTCATTGCTCCACACATCCGCTGTTCTTGGGTGGCAGAGAGCCTATATGCTGCAGTGCAGCATGGTTCCGCGGGAGCCCGCCTCGAAAGGAATAAGCCGCCTTGACCGCCAGAAAAACCGCCATCGTCACCGGTTCCACCTCGGGCATCGGCCTGGCCATTGCCCACGCGCTCGCGGCCGAAGGCTGCAACATCGTCGTCAATTCCTTTTCCGACACCGCCGACGACCACGCCATCGCCGACGCAATTGCGAAACACCACAAGGTCCAGACCGCCTATGTCAAGGCTGACATGTCGAAGCCGGCCGAGTGCCGGGCTCTGGTCATGAAGGCAGCCGAGACATTCGGCTCGGTCGACATCCTGGTCAACAATGCCGGCATCCAGCATGTCGCGCCGGTGGAAAGCTTCCCGATCGAGAAGTGGGATGCGATCATCGCCATCAACCTGTCATCGGCCTTCCACACCATCGCCGCCGCCATCCCGTTGATGAAACAGGCCGGTGGCGGCCGGATCGTCAACGTCGCCTCGGCCCATGGGCTGGTGGCCTCGCCGTTCAAGTCGGCCTATGTCTCGGCCAAGCACGGCATTATGGGCCTGACCAAGACGGTCGCCCTGGAACTGGCGCGCGACAAGATCACCTGCAATGCCATTTGTCCCGGCTATGTGCTGACGCCGCTGGTCGAGGCGCAGATCCCCGACCAGATGAAGGCCAACAAGATGGACCGCGAGACTGTGGTCCGCGAGGTCATGCTCGAAAAGCAGCCGACCAAGGAGTTCGTCACCGTCGAGCAGGTTGCGGCGGCGGCAGTGTTCCTGTGCTCGGATGCGGCAGCGCAGATCAACGGCACGCACATCTCTGTCGATGGCGGCTGGACCGCTCAGTGAGCCGTCCAGCGGTCAAGGGTCACGCCATGCCGAAAAACGGCAAGGCGGAGGAGCCAAAGAAGATCAACATCGCGCTGCAAGGCGGGGGTTCGCACGGGGCGTTTTCCTGGGGCGTGCTCGATCGGCTGCTCGAGGACGGGCGCCTCGATATAACGGCGGTTTCGGGCACCAGCGCCGGCGCCATGAATGCCGTCGCGCTGGCCGACGGCTTCGTTCGCGGCGGCGTCGAGGGCGCACGGCGGAAACTTGATGATTTCTGGCGTGCGGTGGCGGCAAAGGGCCGCTTCAGCCCAGTGCAGCGCATGCCGTGGGACGTCGCCTGGGGCAATTGGTCGATCGAGAACACGCCCGGCTATTTCCTGTTCGACACGATGTCGCGGGTATTTTCGCCCTATGTCGCAAATCCGCTCGCCATCAATCCGCTGCGCGACGTGGTCGAACGTGAGATCGATTTCGACAATGTGCGCGCCTGCAAGTCGATGGAACTGTTCATTTCCGCTACCAATGTCGAGACCGGCCAGTTGCGGGTCTTCTCGGACGGCGAGATCGACCTCGACACTGTGATGGCGTCGGCCTGCTTGCCGCAATTGTTCCGTGCCGTCGAGATCAAGGGCGTGCCCTATTGGGATGGCGGTTATGGCGGCAACCCGGCACTGTTCCCGTTCTTCAAGACGGCGGCCACCGAGGACGTGCTTTTGGTGCAGATCAATCCGGTGGTCCGCGAGGGAACGCCGAAGAGCGCCAATGAGATCCAGAACCGCATCGACGAGATCACCTTCAATGCCGGGCTGTTGCGCGAATTCCGCTCGATCGCCTTCGTCAAGGAACTGATCGCCGCCGGCCGATTGCCGCACGGCGAATATCGCGACATCCGCATGCACCGCATCGATGCCGACGAAGCGTTCAAGGATCTGTCGGCATCGTCCAAGGTCAATGCCGAATGGGCGTTCCTTGCCTATCTGCGCGACCTCGGCCGCACCGCAGCCAGTGATTGGCTGGAAGAAAATTATGACGCCGTCGGCAAGCGGCCGACGATCGATCTGTCCGGCGAACTCGGCGGCGGCTTGAAGCCGGTGACCGGGCCGGCGCCGGGCCGGCGGGTCAAGGAATTTCTTGCGGCGCGCAAGCAGCCCGAGGCCGCCCGCCGTCCGGCCTAGAACGATTCATCCTTTCGGAAACGCCGAACCGCTCTATCTTTTTTGACGCAATTCCGGACGGAAAACCGTTTCACACTTTTTCTGGAATTGTTCTGGCTCCCCCGCAAAGCAGATGACATCGCAATCTGTCCAATCATCCTGACACTTGCTGCCATACCGCTGTTTTGGCGATCAACAGCCGATGCTGCAGCCGCATCTTTGCGGACAAAGCAACAATCCATCAACTTTTCTGACTATATTGCGATGCAACTTTGAGGTAGAAGCGCGCTTCGCCGATCACGGCAATTTGAATACGGCCTCGCGCGCACCCATATCGGCGACGCGCCCCAAGTAGAAGATGCGGCCTGGCCGAACCCCGCGCACTGGAAAAAATGACGATGCCGAAATTCAGGTTTCACAAGCTTGCAGCCATTGTTGTGCTCATCGGGTTCGCCGGCTGGATGGCGACAGGCGAATTCTCGTCCGTCGGCAGCGCGTCCGCCGACAACAAGCCCAAGGCAGGAGAGGTCGAGCAGCCCAAGGCAGCCGACTCAGGCAAGCCCCAAACTGGCGAACAGGGAGCTGCCAAGCCGGGGACTGCCGAGGCAGAACAGCCCAAGGCGCCGTTGCGCACGGTCGCGGTCATAACCCCGCCGCGGCGTACCTATGCACGCGCTATCCGCATTTCCGGACTGACCGAAGCCGATAAACGCGCCGTCCTGGCGACACGCGTAGCAGGCGTCATCAACAAGCTGCCGGTCAAGCAGGGTCAACACGTCAAGACCGGCGACCTCGTGCTGATGCTTGCCGCCGAGGAAAAAATCTCGGCGGTCGACAATGCCAAACAACTTGTCGTGCAGCGTGAGGCGGAACTGGCTGCGGCCTTGCGGTTGATGAAAACCGGCAATCTGCCGACGCTGCAGCTCGATACGGCCCGCTCCAACCTGTCGCTGGCCAAGTCGCAACTGGACGCCGCGCAAGCCGAGCTCGACCGCAACGAGGTGAAGGCGCCCTTCGACGGTGTCATCGACCGGGTGCCGGTGGAGCTTGGCAGTTCCGTCATGCAGGGCGGCGAGGTGGCGACCATTCTGAAGCTCGATCCGGTGATCGCCCGCGGCGAAGTCAGCGAGCGCGATCTCGGCTATCTGAAGATCGGTGACGAAGCCAATGTGCGCCTGGTCAGTGGCCAGACCGTCAAGGGTACGGTGCGCTACATCAGCCGGGATGCATCTTCGGCAACCCGTACCTTCCGGGTTGAAGTCGCTATCCCCAATGCCGATGGGTCCGTACCGGCCGGCATGACGGCAGAAATTGCGCTCAGCGCCCAGCCGACCGACGCCGTGATGCTGCCGCGATCGGTGGTGACGCTCGGCGACAAGGGCGACCTCGGCATCCGCGCCGTCGACAAGGATGACAAGGTCGTGTTCTTCCCGATCGATCTGGTCGACGACACGCCGACCGGCCTGGTGCTCGGCGGCATTCCGGCCGACGCCCGCATCATCGTCGCTGGCCAGGAGCTGGTGGAGGAAGGCGAAGTGGTCAAGCCGGTCGAGGCCGACCAGGCGACCATTCAAAAGCTGTTGGGCGAAGCGACGACCGGGACGCAGTAATCATGGACATCGTCAAACTTGCAATCAGCAATGCCCGGCTGACCATTGCGGTCCTGGTCTTTCTCATCCTTGCCGGTGCGGTCGCCTACCAGTCGACGCCGAAGGAAGCGGAACCCGACGTTCCGATTCCGATGATGTATGTCAGCCTGATCTATCAGGGCATCTCGCCGGAAGACTCCGAACGCCTCCTGCTGCGGCCGATGGAAGCCAAGCTGAAGAGCCTGAAGGGCCTCAAGGAGATGCGCTCGGCCGCCTTCCAGGGCGGCGGTTATGTGCTGGTCGAATTCCAGCCACAGACGGATCTCGCCACTGCGCTGCAGGACACGCGCAGCAAGGTGCAGGACGGCAAGGCCGACCTGCCGCAAGCGGCTGAGGAGCCCGTGGTCTCCGAGGTCAACATCTCCGAGTTCCCCGTCCTGGTCGTGACGCTGTCGGGCGAGGTGCCCGAGCGCGTGCTGACGGCGGCGGCGCGCGAGCTGCGCGACCGCATCGAGGAAGTGCCTGGCGTGCTCGAGGGCTCATTGCAGGGTGCGCGCGACGACCTCGTCGAAGTGGTCATCGATCCGATGAAACTTTCGTCCTACGGGCTGCAGCTCGACCAGTTGATCGGTGCGGTCGGCGCTTCCAACAGTCTTGTCGCCGCCGGCAACATCGAAGGATCCGAGGGCAAATACGCAGTCAAGGTGCCCTCGCTTATCGAGACACCAGAAGATGTGGCGGCGCTTCCGGTCGTCGCCGGCCCCAATGCGGTGGTGCAGGCCAAGGACATTGCCACCATCCGCTCCACATTCAAGGACGCCGAGACGGTCACCCGCCTCGACGGCAAGCCGGCGATCGCCATCGAGGTGAAGAAGCGCATCGGCTCCAACGTGATCGATACGATTGGCAAGGTCAGGGAGGTGTCCGACGCCTTCATCAAGACGATGCCGGAGGGCATGCACGTCACCTACACGCAAGACAAGTCCGTCTTCGTGAACCAGTTGCTCGGCGACCTGCAAAACCACGTGATGATCGCCGTCATCCTGGTGTTCATCGTCATTCTCTACGCGCTGTCTGGCCGTGCCTCGCTGCTGATCGGATTGGCCATCCCCTCGTCCTTCCTGATCGGCATCCTGTTGCTGGCAATGATGGGCTACACGATCAACATGATCGTGCTGTTCAGCCTCATCCTGGCGGTCGGCATGCTGGTCGACGACGCCATCATCGTCACCGAATTCGCCGAGCGCCGCATGAGCGAGGGCATGCCGAAGGAGCAAGCGTTCGCGCTTGCCGCCAAGCGCATGGCCGGCCCGGTCATCGCGGCGACGATGACGCGCATTGCCGCCTTCTCGCCGCTGTTGTTCTGGCCGGGCATTATCGGCGACTTCATGAAATACATGCCGATCACGCTGATCGTGACGCTCTCGGCCTCGATGCTCTATGCGCTGGTCTTCGCGCCGACGCTGGGCGCGATATTTGCCAAGGCGCCCGCCCATCACCCCGACGACAATCGCGACGGCTGGTACATGGCCGTGGTCAAACAGGCGGTGCATTATCCCATCACCGTGCTTGTCCTCACTGTGGCGCTGTTGTTCGGCGTCGGCTACGCCTATTCGAAATTCGGCGCCGGCGTCGAATTCTTCCCGAATGTCGAGCCTGACTACGGCCTGCTCTATGTCCACGCCCGCGGCAATCTTTCGCTTGCCGAAATGGACGCGGCCACCAAGACCGCGGAAAATCGGCTGCTCGGTTGGCCGGGCGTGAAGTCTGTCTATACCCGTGTCGGCAAGACGCAGGGCGGCGGCCAGGATGTTCCGGAAGACGTGGTTGGCGTGATCCAGTACGAATTCGTCGACTGGCGCGAGCGTAAATCGGCGAACTCAATCCTGGACGAACTGCGCGGCGTTATGGCCGGCATTCCCGGTGTCGACGTCGAGGTTCGCGTGCCGGAAGCCGGCCCGCCTACCGGCAAGCCGATCCAGATCAGGCTTTCGGCCGTAGATCCGAAGGGCCTTGACGACAAGGCCCGCGCCGTCGCCGCGCGCATTGCCAAGGTGCCCGGCGTCATCGATATTTCCGACGGTCTGGCGCCGCCCGGCGTCGACTGGGCGCTTGAGGTAGATCGCGCCAAGGCGGCGCAGTACGGCATCAGCCCAACCGCGGTCGGGACGGTGGTGCAATTGGTGACCAACGGGCTGAAGCTCAGCGAGTACCGGCCCGCCGGCGCCGATGATGCGGTCGACATCAGACTGCGTCTGCCCGAGGATCGGCGCACGCTGTCGACGCTCGACGAACTCAGGGTGCAGACCGCGCAAGGCTCGGTGCCGATCTCGAACTTCGTTGTGCGCAAGCCGGAGCCGACGGTCGGTATCCTCAACCGCATCGACGGCGCGCGAACGGTGGTCGTCCAGGCCAACGTCGCTGCCGGCGCCCAGGTGGCTGCCGTCCAGCAGGAGGTCACCAAAGCTGTCGCCGACATGAACCTCGGCAGCGGCATTCGCTGGAAGCTTGCCGGTTCCAATGAGGACAGCGCGGAGGCCGGGGCCTTCCTCAGCAAAGCCTTCGGTGCCGCGATCTTCCTGATCTTCATCGTGCTTCTGGCGCAGTTCAACAAGTTCACCAGCGTCTGGCTGGTGCTGTCCTGCGTGGTCATGGCGACGATCGGCGTGTTCCTAGGGCTGCTGCTGACGGGAGAGGCATTCGGCATCGTCATGTCGGGCATCGGTGTCATCGCGCTGGCCGGCGTGGTGGTGAACAACAACATCGTGCTGATCGACACCTATGACCGGTTGCGCGAAGAGGGCTGGGACAAATACGAAGCCGTTCTGCAGACCTGCCGCGAACGTGCCCGCCCGGTGGTGCTGACGGCGGTGTCGGCGATCCTCGGCGTGCTGCCGATCGCTTTCGGCCTCGGCCTCGAAATCTTCCATCACGAGACGACGATCAACGCGCCGTCGACGCAATGGTGGATTTCGCTGTCGTCGGCGATCGTCTTCGGCCTGTCCTTCGCCACCGTGCTGACGCTGGTGGTGACGCCGTCAATGCTGATGGTGTTCACCCGCGCCAAGGTAAAACCCGGTGCGCGTCGGGGCTGGTTCAGTCGCGTGTTGGGGCGCGGCAAGGCCGAGATCTCGTCGGAAGGCCTGGAGGCCGATCTGGGCGCCGAACCGGCGATCGCCTTCCCGAAGGCCGCCGAATAGAGGCTGAATCGCCGTTCTGATCAAGCAAAGGCCGCCCGGGAACAATGGGCGGCCTTCTGCATTGTTCCGTCATTGCAACCTCAAAGCGAGGATTTTCTGATGACGATAAGCACCATTCTCATCATTATCCTTATTCTTATCCTGATCGGCGCGGTTCCGGCGTGGCCGCATTCGCGGTCCTGGGGTTACGGACCATCCGGCATCGTCGGCGTCATCCTGATCGTCGTCCTGGTGCTGCTGTTGATGGGCCGGATCTGACCGCAATCATTGGTCCCCGACAAGCGGCGGATGACCGTCAGGCCATCCGCCTTTTTTCAGATTGCTTCTGCGCTGCCTTCACCGTGGCGATACCGATTGTCTTCAAGCGCTTCCGACACTGCATTTTCCAGCGGCGTGTGGGGGATCGCACCGATAATGCCTTCAAGCCTGCCTGAAACCAGCCGGTGCGGCTCGAAGCGGAGATAGGACATCGAAACGATCTCGCGCCACATCGCCACAAATGGGCTGCCGGCACGCAGCACCCACCACGGCATCGACGTCAGTTTCAACGTGCGCCCGAGCGCCTTCTCAGCGGCCGCCTTGATCTCCAGATCGGTCACCGCATGGCCGGGAAAGTTCAGCGCCTCGTAGGAGCCGAGCTTGTCGAGATTGTCGGCCAGTCCGACGAAAGCCTTGGCCAGGTCGGGCAGATAGGCCCATTCATGCACGAGATCGACCGGCCCTGGGGCGGTATAGACGCCCTTGGTCATCTTGGCGGCAACGACCAGATCGAACCACGATCCGCTGCCGGTGCCGCCGAAGAAGTCACCGGCGCGCAGCAGGATGGTGCGCACCCGACCCGCGTCGGCCTCGCGGCGAAACAGGTCTTCCATGGCAACGCGGATGCGGCCCTTTTCCGTCGTCGGACGAAACGGCGTGTCCTCGGCGATCACCGCGGGCATCGGCGAGCCGTAATTGTAGACGGTGCCCGGGAAGAGATGCAGTGCGCCATTCGCCCGGCAGGCAGCCATCACATTCTCGGCCATCGGCAGGCATTTGCTCCAGTCGGTGTAGAGCGGGTTGAGGCCGTTGAAAATGATATCGACGCCTTCGGTCGCGCGGATCAGCGCAGCACGGTCGAGCGCGTCGCCAGCGATCGCCGTGGCGCCTTTGAGTTCCGCCGGCACCTTGCCGCTGCGGGTGACGGCACGGACATCGTAGCCGGCATTAATGAAGGCCTTGGCCACCGTGCGGCCGAGCCGGCCATTGGCGCCGAGAATTGCGATCTTGGTCATTGTTTGTCTCCATGTTTGCGTATGACCCAATATGATATGATCTCCTCGCAAACGAATGGAAATTGACGAAAGCTGGCGGTCTGATATTCGATTTTGAATGGATATAGACTGGAACCTGATCAAGAGTTTCGTCACGGTGGCGGAGACCGGGAGCCTGTCGGCCGCCGCGCGAAAGCTTGCCGCAAGCCAGCCGACACTCGGCCGCCACATCGCCGAGCTGGAGCAGGCGCTCGGCGTCACCTTGTTCCGGCGCGGGCGGCGCGGCTATGCGCTCACGGAAGCGGGCAGCACGCTTTTTGAACGGGGCCGCGCGGTGAGCGAGCAGGCGAGCGCATTTTCGCTGCTGGCCCTGGGATCGGTCGAAGCGATCGAGGGCACGGTGCGCATTGCCGCCAGCGAGGTGGTGGCGGCCTATGTGCTACCCGAGATGACGGCGCGGCTTGCCGTCGAGGAACCCGGCATCGAGGTTGAGATCGTCGCTTCGAACCAGGTCGAGAATCTGCTGCGTCGCGACGCCGACATTGCCATCCGCATGGTCAAGCCGGCGCAGAATGAACTGGTCGCGCGCAAGGTGACCGATATTCCGCTCCGCGCCTGCGCGGCAAAATCCTATCTCGACCGGCGTGGCCGTCCGCGCGAGGCCCGCGATCTTGCCGAGCACGATCTGGTCGGCTTCGATCGCAGCGATGAAATCATTCGCGGCTTCGCTCAATTCGGCGTCGCGCTCACCCGCAATGCCTTCCGCTTCAGGACCGACAATCAGATCGTGCTTTGGGAAGCGGTGCGGACGGGAAACGGCATCGGCTTTGGCCAGCAGCCGCTGGCCGAGCGCGATGCACTGGTGGAAATCGTGCTGCCGGACCTCCCGCTGCCGACGCTGCCGGTGTGGCTGGCCATGCACCGCGACGTGCGTACCAGCGTGCGCATCCGCCGCGTGGCGGATTTCCTCTACGAAGAGTTGAAGCGCTATTCAGCCGGTGCTGCCTCGGCAGCGAATTCGGCACGGTGAGCGAGGCCAGCCATCACCAACACGACGATCAGTAGCCCAGAGAGAGCGACGAAGATCGGGCCGAAGCTCGAGTGTTCGGCGATGAAGCCGATCGCCGAAGGCGCCACCAGGATGCCTGAGTAACCCATTGTGGTGACGACGCTCATGCCGGTGCCGGGCGCCATGCCCTCCTGGTTGCCGCCGGCCGAAAAGATGATCGGCACCATATTGGCAATACCCAGGCCGCAAAAGGCAAAGGCGGCAATGGCCAGCCACGGCGAGGGAGCCAGCCCGGCCACCAGCATGCCGGCTGCAGCGGCAAGCGCCGACGCGCGCAACGTCGTAACGGCACCGAAACGGTTGCGGACGCCATCGCCGAGAAAGCGCATGACGGCCATGACGCCGGAAAAGGCGGCATAGGCCAGGCCTGCGATAGCAAGATCGGCGCCGAGCTCCTGCCTGAGATACAGCGCTGCCCAGTCGAGCACCGCGCCTTCGGAGATCATCGTCAGCAGCGCCATCAGCCCGACCAGATAGACAAGCGGGTTTGCCGGCAGGGCGAATTTGTGATGCTCGGCGACCGGACGCTTGTCCTCGGCGATCAGGTAGCGGATCGCTACCGCGATGACAGCAAAGGCAAGCGCCGTCACCATCGTCGCATGCGCGAGATGACCATAGTTCTGGATGGCGAAACCGCCCAAAGCGCCGCCTGTGAAACCGCCAAGGCTCCAGAAACCGTGCGAGGACGACATGATGGCGCGGGACAGCCGCCGTTCCACCGCCACCGCATTGGCATTCATGGCGACGTCCATGCCGCCGATCGAACCGCCGAAGATGAACATGGCGATGGCCGCCAGGGGCACATTGGGGGCCAGAGCCACCATCAAAAGACCGAAGCTGCCGGCAAGTCCGAACCAGCGCAGCACGGTGCGCGAGCCATGCTTCGAGATCAGATGGCCGCACCAGGTCATGGCGGTGACGGCGCCGGCGCCGAACAACAGGATCAGCAGGCCGAGCGTGAATTTGCTGATGTCCAGCCGGGTCAGGAACACCGGGATCTGCGGCGCCCAGCTGCCGGTCAGGAAGCCGTTGGCGAGGAAGATGCCGGCCACGGCCCAGCGTCCACGAATCGCGATTTGCGTGATTTTCTGCGCGTCCATCGGGTAGAATCCGGTCCGGAAATGGCTTTGCGCGGCAAATTAGATCGATTCAATTCACAGTCAAGCGCTCTTCGCCGAAAGTGCTTGGACCAGACGGCGCCACAAGGCGCCGGTGGACGCTACGTCCTCTCGTGTCGGCCAACCACCTCGGTGGTCCACTCCAAAATCTCTACGGCTCGGGATAAGGCGCGCCATCCTTGTGCACAAACCGGCCGTCGGCGTTGGTGCTCATCATGTCGATGTCGGAGCAGGTGGTTACGTCGGCGGGCCAACGCGAACCAACTTCGAGATAGATCGCAACTGCGCCCGATTTGTTGATCATGTGATGGCCGTTGCCGGAGCCTTTCGGAAAGGCCGCGCAATCACCCGCGCGCAGCACCGTCTCGCCGGCATCTTCGACGAGCGTCAGCTCGCCTTCGAGCACGTAGACGAACTCGTCTTCGTGCGAATGCCAGTGGCGCTGGCTCGACCAGTTGCCCGGCGGCAGGCGCATGAGATTGATGCCGAAGTCGGTGAGCCCGCCGGCGTTGCCCAGCCGCTGCCGCACGCGTTTGGCACAGGGTGCATCGAACGGAGGTGGATAGGATGAGCCCTTGCGTCCGGGTACGTCGGCGACGTCGATCTTAGGCACGGCAGTCCTCCCATTTGGGGCAAAAACCATTCGTGAAGGTCGTTCAGTGCGATGGATTGTGACCCTGGAACGGTTCATCGTTTCACGGAAACGCCGAACCGTTCCATCCTTTTGTCTTGACGCAATTCCGGACGGAAAACCGTTCACACTTTTCCTGGAATTGCTCTAGTGGTCCCTGGGGCGTCTTGCCTCGAACTCGGCCTTCTTGGCATCGGAGGCCTCGATCTGGTTCAGTGCCTGCCACTCGGCATAGGCCATGCCGTAGATGATCTCGCGCGACTGGTCCTTGCTGAGTTCGACACCCTCGGCTTGCGCCGCATCGCGGTACCAGTTGGACAGGCAGTTGCGGCAGAAGCCGGCGAGGTTCATCAGGTCGATGTTCTGCACGTCGGAACGCTCGCGCAGATGCGCGACCAGCCGGCGGAAGGCAGCGGCTTCGAAATCGCGCTTTTGTACGTCGCTGAGTTCGGTCATGGCTTGTTGGCCTCCTTGGCCTCCATCATGCCGGCCCGGTGCGCGAGCCGAATATTTTCACTGCATGTATATCGGCACGTCGATCTATCGCGTCAACGATCGGCGCCAGCCGTTCGGCCCAGGCGAGCGCACCCTTCCGGTCGGCGATCAGGTCCTGGCGGATCTCGATAAGCGCATGGGCAAAGCCGTTGACGATAGCGTGCCTGAACATGGTATCGCCGCGCAGTGCGCCGTCATAGGGTTCGTTGTCGCCGACGACGAGGCTCTTGTCCTCGGCGAGCATGTCGATCAGCGGCCGCGCAACGCGATCGTCGAGATCCCATAATATGCCGACATGCCACGGCCGCACGAAGCCCTGCATGGTCGGTGTGAAGGAATGCACCGAAAAAATGAAGGGCGCCTGCGCCGACGCTTGCGCCACCGAGACGATCATGGCGCCGACGGCGTCATGATAGGGGCGGTAAAAGCGATCCAGCCGTCTTTCGCGTTCCTCCGGCGCCATGGGATAATTTCCCGGGATGACGGTGCCGTCATAGAGCTGGCGAATCAGCGTTGGATCGCCCTCGCCGCGATTGGGGTCGATCAGCAGTCGCGAAAAATTGGCAAGCACCGCCGGAAGGCCGAGCAGACTTGCGAGTTCGCGGGTTACAGTCTCGACGCCGATGTCGTAGGCGATGTGGCGGTCGAACTCCGCCGCGGGCAGGCCGAGGCTGCCATACTCCTCCGGCAGGTCGCGGCGGGCGTGATCGGCCAAAAGCACCATGCCGCGCTTGCGGTCGCCTTCGACGATGTCGAAAGGCGCGAAAACTGTGGATCGGGTCATTGGTGGGAAAGGTCTGTTCGCTGGCTTCAGGGGAGGGTGGTATCGTCATTCCACGAAGGGAACGCTTGCGCAATGCCGTTGTTTGGCCACGGTTTCTGCCAAAAAACTGAGCAGGGGCGACCGCAAGCGCGTCAGAGCCTTCTAAATCGATTGGAATTGGATAGATCGGCGCGTTGACATGCGTACGGACTTTTCCGAAAAGGGGCGTTGAGAGATGCAAATGTGGTTCTTGAGGGGTTTCAGGATGGGTTTCGCCGGCAGGCTGCGTGTGCGCCATGCCTTGGCCATGCCGCTCCTGATACCGGCCATGGGCCTTTTTGTGGTGATTTCGGCCTCGCCGGCACGCGCCGATTTCCGCGTCTGCAATGCCACGCAGAACTTGGTCGGCGTCGGCATCGGCTATCGCGCCAAAGCCGGCTGGATCACCGAAGGCTGGTGGCACATCGAAGGATCGAGCTGCAAGACGCTGATCGAGGGACCGTTGTCATCAAGGTTTTACTATCTTTATGCAGAAGACGCCGAGCGCGGCGGACGCTGGGATGGCCCGATCAACATGTGCGTGGCCGAAAAAGAGTTCAAGATCGCCGGCGTTACCGATTGCGTCGCCCGAGGCTTTCAGCGCGCCGGATTCCAGGAATATGACACGGGCGAGCAGGCAAGCTGGATGGTCCAGCTGACTGACGAGCCCGCAACGGATGGCGCTCCAGCCGCCCCGGGAACAAACAGTCAATGAGACGCAGCCGCAAGGTCAAGATCCTCGCCACCATCGGTCCGGCCTCCTCGTCCGAGGAGATGCTGAAGAAGCTGTTCGAAGCCGGCGCCGACGTGTTCCGCATCAATATGAGCCATACCGATCATGAATTGATGCGGACGCTCGTCGGCCGCATTCGTGCCGTCGAGGAGGCGGTCGGCCGGCCGATCGGCGTTCTCGCCGACCTGCAAGGGCCAAAGCTGCGCGTCGGCAAATTCGCCAACGGCAAAGAGGTGCTGACCGTCGGCCAGACCTTCACGCTCGACGACAATCCCGAGCCCGGCAATTCGACGAGGGTCTACCTGCCGCATCCCGAAATCCTGCGTTCGGTCGAGGCTGGTCATCGCCTGCTGATCGACGACGGCAAGCTCGAGCTCAAGGCGGTCAGCAGCAACGGCAAGGCGATTGTCTGCACCGTCGTCGCCGGCACGATCATTTCCGACAAGAAGGGCGTCAGCCTGCCCGACACCGACCTGCCGGTCGGAGCGCTGACGGAAAAGGACCGCCGGGATCTCGACGCGGTTCTGGCGACCGGCGTCGACTGGGTGGCACTGTCCTTCGTGCAGCGGCCCGAGGACCTGGCCGAAGCACGCAAGATCGCACGCGGCCGGGCGCTGATCATGGCCAAGATCGAAAAGCCGCAGGCCGTCGCCCGGCTGGCCGAGATCATTGAACTTTCGGATGCGCTGATGGTTGCCCGCGGCGATCTCGGCGTCGAGATGCCGCTCGAAGCCGTGCCTGGCATCCAGAAGCAGATCACTCGCGCCGCGCGCCGTGCCGGCAAGCCGGTGGTGGTCGCCACGCAGATGCTGGAATCGATGATCACCGCGCCGGTGCCGACACGCGCCGAGGTGTCGGACGTTTCGATCGCCGTGTTTGAAGGCGCCGACGCGATAATGCTTTCGGCGGAGTCCGCCGCCGGCGCCTATCCGGTCGAGGCGGTGGCGATGATGAACCGGATCGCCACCAAGGTCGAAACCGACCCGACCTATGCCGGCATCATCAACGCGCAGCGCTCGGAACCGGAAGCGACGGGAGCCGACGCCATCTCGCTCGCCGCCCGCGAAATAGCCGAGACGCTTAAGCTGTCGGCGATCATCACCTATACCGCGTCCGGCACAACCGGCTTGCGCGCCGCGCGCGAGCGGCCGCAAGTGCCGATCGTGGCGCTGTCGCCGATCCTCAACACGGCGCGGCGGCTGTCGCTGCTGTGGGGCACGCATTGCGTCGTTTCTCCCGATGCCATCGACCTCGACGACATGGTCGATCGCGCCTGCCGCATCGCTTTGGACGAAGGCTTCGGCAAGCCCGGCGACCGCGTCATCATCACGGCCGGCGTGCCGCTGAGGACGCCGGGCTCGACCAACATGCTGCGCATCGCCTATGTCGGATCGGAAGTCGGCCGCTAATGTCGGCTGCGGCTGCCGGATGGGCCGGCTGCATGGCGCGTCGTAAACGCGGCGCCAGCCCGGCGCATCGACCGCAGTCGGGTTAGGATCGACGCCGAACTCCGCCAGCTTGCATCAGCCTGTGGCCGGCCGTGAAGCGGTTCGAAGGCCCTATCCGACTTGAGCTGGAAGTCAGTTAAGGTAATCTCTCCTGGGAGAAAGAGGAGGGTGATCCAATGTGGATGCGCACTGATCTTCTGGAACTCCTCGGCATTGAACACCCGATAATCCAGGCGCCGATGAGCGGCATCACCACGCCGGAACTCGCGGCGGCAGTCAGCAATGCCGGGGCGCTTGGCTCGCTCGGATGCGGCATTCTGCCTGCGGCGGCTATCCGCGAGCAGCTCACGGCGACACAGCACGCCACCAATCGTCCGATCAACGTCAACTTCTTTGCGCACCCGGCGCCGGCACGCGATGATGCGGCAGCTCAAAGTATGCGAGACCGCCTTCGCGGCTGCTATGAGGAGGTCGGCCTCGGACCGGTGCCCGAGCCGGGCGAACCCTTCCCCACCTTCGATCGTGAGCGTCTCGAAATTGTGCTCGAGCTTCGCCCGAAGGTGGTCAGCTTCCACTTCGGCCTACCCGACACCGCAATTGTGCAGCAGTTGAAAGCCGGCGGCTGTATTGTCCTGTGTTCGGCTACCACCGTCTCGGAAGCGCGCCAGCTTGAGGCAGGAGGGGTGGACGCCATTATCGCGCAGGGATACGAGGCGGGTGGGCATCGCGGCACATTCACTGGCGACCCTGCTATCGGCACAGCCGGCACTATGGCCCTCGTACCACAGATTGTTGATGCCGTGCGGGTGCCTGTAATTGCTGCCGGCGGTATCTTCGACGGTCGCGGCATTGCTGCCAGCTTTGCACTTGGTGCATCTGGTGTGCAGATCGGCACGGCTTTCCTGGCCTGTCCTGAAGCCAATGTGCAGCCAGTCTATCGCGTAGCATTGCGCTCGGCCAACGACGAGAGCACGTCGGTGACTCGCTGCTTCACTGGCCGCCCAGCGCGCGTGGTGCGCAACCGGTTTGTGATGGAAATGGCTGGTGAGGAAGATGCTGCGCTGGCGTTTCCGCTACAGGCGAGTCTGGTCATGCCGCTTTCAATGGCAAAGGATGAAAGCAAGCGGGCTGACTTCTTGCCTATTTGGGCCGGGCAGGGCGTTGCGAAGCTGCGGGAGATGCCGGCCGCCGCCCTTGTGGAGAAACTCGTCACGGAAGCAAGCGGCATAGATCGGGCCGATAGGGGAGTAGGGGAGTAGGGGAGTAGGGGAGTAGGGGAGTAGGGGAGTAGGGGATTAGGGGATTAGGGGAGTAGGGGAGTAGGGGAGTAGGGGAGTAGGGG
>NZ_JAMYMF010000044.1:0-51223 GCF_040318415.1 Mesorhizobium sp. M1163
ATCTCCCCCACGAGGAGGGAGATTGGCAGCTTCGGCGGTTGCTCTAAACTTCCAAAGCTCCAATCGCTTCCGCTGGACTCGTGTTACCCGGTGCCGGACAATACATCTTCATCGACTGAGTCCTTGTAAGGCGGCGCGAAAAAACCATGGCGGATGAGAGACTTCCACGCGATCCCTTGCTGCGCGAGGCCTATGCGAAGGCGTCGCGGGCCGAGCAGGCGGCGCGTCGGTTCATTCATCTGCGCGTGCATTCGGCCTATTCTCTGCTCGAAGGCGCCTTGCAGCTCGGCAAGATCGTCGGCCATGCGGTGCAGGACGAGTGCCCGGCAATCGCCGTCACCGACACCAACAATCTGTTCGGCGCGCTGGAATTCGCCCAGAAGGCGGTAAAGGACGGCATTCAGCCGATCATTGGCTGCCAGATCGACCTCGCCTTTTCCGGTGAGGCGAGCGACAGCCAGCGCGACCGCAGGCGGCAAGGACCGGAGATGCGGCCGGTCGTCCTGATCGCCGCAACCGAGGCCGGCTACGGCAATCTGGTCAGGCTGGTCAGCCGCGTCTACCTCGAGACACCGCCCGGCGAAGCGGTGCATCTGACGACCGAGATGCTGCAGGGCAACTCCGACGGTCTGATCTGCCTTACGGGCGGGCCGCGAGGCCCGATCGGCAATGCCTTGAAGGAGGACCGCCGCGAACTCGCCGAGACCCGGCTCCTGGCGCTCAAGGGCCTGTTCGGCGACCGGCTCTATGTCGAGCTTGAGCGGGTCTCCGGCTATGACCGTGCCATCGAGCAGTCGTCGGTCGACCTCGCCTACCGCCACGATCTGCCGCTGGTTGCCACCAACGAGGCGTTTTTCTTTTCTCGTGAGGACTATGAGGCGCATGACGCCCTGATCGCCATCGCCGAAGGCTCCGTGGTTGCGGCCGACAATCGCCGCCGCCTTTCGCCCGACCACTTCCTGAGAAGTCAGGCCGATATGGCGAGGCTGTTCGCCGACCTGCCGGAAGCAATCGACAACACCGTCGAGATCGCACTGCGCTGCTCCTACTATCCGAAGACCCGCAACCCGATCCTGCCGCGCTTTGCCGGCCGCGATGTCGCCGACGCCGACGCGGCGGTTAAAGCGGAGGCGCAGGAGCTTGCCCGGCAGGCGCATGAAGGGCTGGAGGCACGGCTGGCGGCGCATGGGCTCACACCCGGCTACACGGCCGACCAATATCGCGAAAGACTGGATTTCGAGCTCGGGGTCATCGAGAAGATGAAATATCCGGGCTATTTCCTGATCGTTGCCGACTTCATCAAATGGGCCAAGGCGCAAGGCATTCCGGTCGGGCCGGGCCGCGGTTCGGGCGCCGGCTCGCTGGTTGCGTATTCGACGACCATCACCGACATCGATCCGCTGCGCTTTTCGCTGCTGTTCGAGCGCTTCCTCAATCCCGACCGCGTGTCGATGCCCGACTTCGACATCGACTTCTGCCAGGACCGGCGCGAGGAGGTCATCCGCTACGTCCAGCAGAAATACGGCCGCGACCAGGTCGGCCAGATCATCACCTTCGGCACGCTGCAAGCACGCGCGGTGCTGCGCGACGTAGGCCGTGTGCTGCAGATGCCTTATGGTCAGGTCGATAAACTGAGCAAGATGGTGCCGTCGAACCCGGCCAATCCGGTCAAGCTCGCCGACGCCATCGCCAACGAGCCGCGCTTTGCCGAAGAGGCCGAGCGGGAGCCGATCGTGCAAACGCTGCTCGACACGGCGCAGAAACTGGAAGGTCTCTACCGCCACGCCTCGACGCACGCCGCCGGTATCGTCATCGGCGACCGGCCGCTGTGGGAACTGGTGCCGATGTACCGCGATCCGCGCTCGGACATGCCGGTCACCCAGTTCAACATGAAATATGTCGAGCAGGCCGGGCTGGTGAAATTCGACTTCCTTGGGCTGAAGACGCTGACCGTGCTGGACAGGGCGGTCAAGCTGATCCGCCGCCGCGGCATCGAGATCGATCTCGCCCACATTCCGCTCGACGACCCGGAAACCTACGCCATGCTGTCGCGCGGCGAGGTGGTCGGCGTGTTCCAGGTGGAAAGTGCCGGCATGCGCAAGGCGCTGATCGGCATGCGGCCCGACTGTATCGAGGACATCATCGCGCTGGTCGCGCTCTACCGGCCGGGGCCGATGGAGAACATCCCGACCTACAACGCCAGAAAGCACGGCGAGGAGGAGATGGCGTCGATCCACCCGAAGATCGACCATCTCGTCAAGGAGACGCAAGGCGTCATCGTCTACCAGGAACAGGTGATGCAGATCGCGCAGGAGCTTTCCGGCTATTCGCTGGGTGAAGCCGATCTGCTGCGCCGCGCCATGGGCAAGAAGATCCGCGCCGAGATGGACAAGCAGCGCGAGCGCTTTGTTTCCGGTGCGGTCGAGCGCGGCGTCGGCAAGCCGCAAGCCGACTTCATCTTCGACCTGCTGGCAAAGTTCGCCGACTACGGTTTCAACAAATCGCATGCTGCCGCCTATGCCGTCGTGTCGTACCAGACCGCCTATCTGAAGGCGCATTACCCGGTCGAATTCCTGGCCGCATCGATGACGCTCGACATGGGCAATACGGACAAGCTCGCCGATTTCCGCCAGGATGCGCTGCGCCTCGGCATCGAGGTGGTGGCGCCGTCGGTGATGACGTCGTTCCGGGATTTCGAGGTCGGCGAGAACCGCATCTTCTATTCGCTGGCCGCGCTCAAGGGCGTCGGCGACGCGGCGGTCGAGCACATCGTCGCCACGCGCGGCGAAAAACCGTTCAAGAGCCTGGCCGATTTCTGCGAAAGGGTCGATCCCAAGATCGTCGGCAAGCGCGTCTTCGAAAGCCTGATCATGGCCGGCGCGCTCGACTGCTTCGGTCATGACCGCGCGGCGATGATGGCCGGCGTCGAGCGGATGATGGGGCTGGCGTCCTTGGCGCAGCAGAATGCCGTCACCGGCCAGCATGACATTTTTGGCGCTTCGCTTGGCGCACAGTCGCAGGCGCTCAACCTGCCGGCGACCGACCCCTGGCTCGCCGCCGACCGCCTGCACCGCGAATTCCAGGTGGTCGGATTCTATCTCTCGGCGCATCCGCTCGATGAATACAAGGCGGCGCTGCAGAAAATGCGGGTGCAGACCTGGGGCGAGTTTTCGGCCGCCGTCAAACGCGGTGCTGCCGCCGGCCGGCTCGCTGGTACGGTCACCACCAAGCAGGAGCGCAAGACGCGCACCGGCAACAAGATGGGCGTCGTGCAGTTTTCCGACACGTCAGGCCAGTATGAAGCGGTGCTGTTTTCCGAGGGGCTGGCGCAATACCGCGATCTGCTCGAACCCGGCCGCTCGGTGGTGATCACCGTTTCGGCCGAGGACAGGCCGGAAGGCGTCAATCTGCGCATCCAGACCGTGCAGTCGCTGGAGGACGAGGCAAGCCGCATCCAGAAAGCGCTGCGCATCTTCGTCAGAAATGACGCACCGGCATCGACAATCCAATCGCAACTTGGGCAGCGTGGCGACAGTCAGGTGAGCATCATCGTCATAAAGGAAGGCGGCGAGGGCGAGGTCGAGATTGAGTTGCCCAACCGCTACCGCGTCTCGCCGCAGATCGCGTCGGCGATGCGCGCTGTGCCAGGCGTGGTGGAAGTGGAGCTGGTGTAGCCGGCTGCCCGGCTGGCAACACCGGACGGCTGGTGGCCCAAACGTTATCGCAGTCGCCATGAATGCAATAGACAAGAGTGGAGCGCAGGATTCTTCAGCCTTGGCCCGGCTGCGCGACATGCTGCGCAAGCTGTATCACGGGCGCACAGCGGCGGCGTTCCGGTTTCAGCTTGCGGCTGTTGTCATCGACCTCGCCATCATTGCCTTTTTTATTGCCACGCCGGTGATCCAGAAGTCATCCTCGTTCCTCTGGCTGGACTACTCCGTGGCAGCACTCGTCGCCGCCGACATGATTGCCCGGCTGCTTGCCTCCAACGACATGCTGCGCCTGATGAGACAGCCGGCGTCGTGGATCGATGCCTTCATCCTGCTGACTCTGCTGATGCCTACGGCGCTGGCCAATCTCGGTTTTTTGCGCATCCTGCGGCTGTGGTCGCTGTCGCGTAGCGGCGCGCTGTGGCGATTTCTCGAGATGCGCGGCTTCAGGCGATGGCGCGAGGCGAGCCGCGCGGTCATCAATTTCCTGACGTTCCTCTTTGTCATCACCGGCTTCGTCTACACCTTCTTCTTCCGCACCGTGGGCGGTCTCGAGGGCTATGTCGATGCGCTGTATTTCACCGTCGCCACAGTTACCACGACCGGCTTCGGTGACATCGTCCTGCCCGGCGTGGCCGGCAAGCTCACCGCGATCGCCACCATGATCATCGGCATATCGCTGTTCGTCAGGCTTGCGCAGGCGCTCTTCCGTCCCACCAAGGTGTTCTTTCCTTGCCCGCAATGCGGGCTGCAGCGGCACGAGCCCGACGCCGTCCATTGCAAGGCCTGTGGGCACGTTCTGAACATACCCGACGATGGCGATTGAATTGCAGGGCTACGATGCTGCGACCTCAGCCGGTTTGGCGGCTTTTTTCTGCAGATTGAGCAGATTGCCGAGCAGGATCAGCGCGCCACCGCCAGCGGTGAAGGCGTCGATCTGCTCGTGATAAAGCAGCCATCCGATCACCGCCGACAGCGGTACGCGCAAAAAGTCCATTGGCGAGATGACCGTCGCATCGGCATAGACAAGTGCGCGGGCCATGCAGAAATGCGACGACATGCCGGTAAACGCGATCAGCAGGATCCACGGCCAGAGCTCGAGCGGCGGGTTGCGCCATTCGTATAGCGCCGGGACGAGGCCAAGCACCGACTGGATGATCAGCATCCAGAAGATAATGCGCACGACGCTGTCCGTCCGCGTCAGCGACTTGACGAGAACCACCGAGACGCCGAAGCAGACTGCGGCTCCCAGCACGATAACATGCCCCGGATTGACCGCACCGACGCCCGGGCGCACGATGATCATCACGCCGATCAGCCCCAGCACGATTGCCGCAAGCCGTGGCCGGGAGAGCCTTTCGCCGAGGAAAGCGACCGCCAGCAGGGCGGTCCAGATCGGCGTCGTGAATTCGATCGAGATCAGCACCGCAAGCGGGATCAGCGTCAAGGCGTAAAGCCAGGCAGCCTGGCCGGTATAGTGGACGACGTTGCGGGCAATATGGGCCAGCGGACGCCCGGTGCGCATCGCCGGAAAACCGCCTGACATCATGACCAGCGGCAGCAGGATGAAAAAGCCGATCACCGAGCGCAGCTCGAGCACCTGGAAGACGTTGAGCTCTGCCGTCGTGGCCCGGCCGGCGACCGACATCGCCAGGAACGAGGCGATCGACAGCGCCATCCAGAACGCGGCCTTGGGGATCGAGGGTGCGGGTGCCATGGGCGCTATGTCGCAAGCCGGGGCTTTCATCGCAACCGCTAGCCGACGCATTCGACTGGGCCAGCCGTGAAGCGTTGCAAACAGTGATGTTGAAGCCGGAACCCGCCGCTGAGGGAAGCGTTGGTCCCTCAGTGTTTGCGTGCCGTGTTTTGGATACCAAAGAGGAGCGGTCCGATGAAATCACTCGCACGATTTGTACTTGCCGGCTGCCTGACGGCCGGGGCCGGCGCAGCGCATGCCGACGATCCGGATTTTCTTCGCTCATTCCAGGGGAATTTCGCCGGCAAAGGCATCGTCAAGGTCACCACCGATGCGCCGACGGTGAATGTCTCCTGTCACTTCAATTCCGACGCGACTTCGAACTCATTGTCGCTCGACGGCAGCTGCCGCGGTCTTATTTTGGTAACGCGCGACATCAGCGCGGACCTCAGGTCCAACGGGACGAAATACAGCGGCACCTATGTCGGATCGCGCACCGGGCCGGCGCAATTGAGCGGCAGCCGATCCGGCAACGCAATCAATCTCGGCATCCGTTGGGCCAAGGAGGTCAATGGCGATCGCAAGGCGCAAATGACGGTCGAGAAGAACGGCGAGGACGGCATGCGGCTGACCGTTATCGACGTCGACCCGAAAACCGGCGAGCGCGTGATTACCAGCCGGATCGATCTGCGGCGCACTTAGCACTATCACTCCTCGATCGGTTCGGGCGGGTGCGCATCACGGCCCTTGCCGAAGGTATAGCCGGTTTCCACCGCCCGGCGGCCGAACTTGCCGCGCAGTGTGTCGATGGCGCCTTCGGCCATGGCGCGCTTGCGTGACTGGACGTCGACCAGATCGGGCGGGTCCGCCCGGTCATCGTCGGAGAGATCGCTGACGCCAATGCCGAGCAGCCGGTATTTCGTGCCGTCCGCTTCCTTGCGCAGCAGCTCGAGCCCGGTCTGAAAGATGCGGTCAGCCAGCCGGGTCGGATCGCCGAGTTGGCGATTGCGCGTGCGGATCTTGAAATCCTGGGTCTTCAGCTTGAGAACGACGGTGCGTCCGGCAATGCCGGATTTTTTCAGCCGGGCCGAGACTTTCTCCGCCAGCGCCCTCAGCACCGAAACCAGTTCGTCGACGGAGGCGATGTCGGTGTCGAAAGTGGTTTCCGCCGAGACGCTTTTCGCGTCCTGGTCGGGAACGACGCGGCGGTCGTCGTCGCCGCGCGAAAGCCGGTAGAGCCGGTCGCCCATGACGCCGAAGCGGCGCATCAGGTCGCCGCGTTCCATGTGCTGCAGCTGGCCGATGGTGCGGATGCCGTCGCGCTCGAGCGTGGCGGCAAAGGCCTTGCCGACGCCCCAGATCAACGTCACCGGCTGCTCGGCCAGGAAGCCGATAGCCTCGGCCTCGCCGATCACCGAAAAGCCGCGCGGCTTGCGGAAGTCCGAGGCCACCTTGGCCAGGAACTTGCAGTAGGACAGGCCTGCCGAAACGGTGATGCCGATCTCCTTTTCGACGCTGAGAGCGAAGCGCGCCAGCACCACCGCAGGCGGCAGGCCATGCAGGCGCTCGGTGCCGGCGAGGTCGAGGAAGGCCTCATCGATCGAGAGCGGCTCGACCAGCGGCGTCAGCGCCTGCATCATGGCGCGCACCTCGCGGCCGACGCGGATGTATTTTTCCATGTCCGGCGGGAGGACCACCGCGTCCGGGCAGGCTTCGAGCGCCTTGAACATCGGCATTGCCGAGCGCACGCCATGGATGCGGGCGATATAGCAGGCGGTGGAGACGACGCCGCGCTTGCCGCCGCCGATGATCAACGGCCGGTCCTTCAATGCCGGGTTGTCGCGCTTTTCGACCGCCGCGTAGAACGCGTCGCAATCGATATGGGCAAGGCGCAGCCGGTAAAGCTCGGGATGGCGCGCAAGCCGCGGACTGCCGCAGCGCTCGCAACGGCGTGCCTCGCTGCGCTGAAAATTCAGGCAGTCGCGGCAAAAACCGTGTTCGGGATTGTTGACAGGGGCCGCCATCGCTGCGAACATAAAGAGAACAAATGCAATGGTACGTCAGGACGGACGCCACGACAAGGCGGTGGGCCGGGAGAGAGCTCATGAATACGACCATAGCGCCGCTAGTGCCCGAGCTTTGGGCGGATTTCGAAGATCTTTTCGGTAAGCAAGGCGCCTGCTACGGCTGCTGGTGCACACATTTCCGGCTGTCGCCGGCAGCGCGCCGCGCAAGCGACCGGGAGCGCAACAAGGATCATATCAAGGCCCGGATCGAGGCCGGGCCGCCGCCCGGCCTGCTGGCCTTCGAGGGTGGTCAGGCGGTCGGCTGGATGCAGATCGGCCCGCGCGCCGATGTGCCCGAATGGAACAACCAGGGCAGGGGGTCGGCGCCGCTCGACCCCGTCGATGCCAGCGATCCAGGCGTCTGGGCGATCTCCTGCTTTTTCATCCGCGCCAGGGCACGCGGCAGGGGCCTGTCGCACCGCCTGGTCGCAGGCGGCATCGACTTCGCGCGGGAAAATGGCGCGCGGCTGCTGGAGGCGTGCCCGATCGACCTGTCGAAGGATTCGCGCTCGATCGGGCTGTTCGTCGGCTCGTCGCGGGTCTTCGAAAAGGCCGGCTTCCAGCGGCTGGTCGAACGCAAGCCGGGCCGGCCGCTGGTGCGGCTGGTGCTGTAACGGCCGCCGCAACACATAGGCCTTCTCTTGCGGCTGTGATGGTATTTCCCTACCAGTGATAGAAACGGTTTGAGGACCGCGAGTAAGTGAGGATCGACATGAAGCGCGTTTTGCCACTTGTTTTACTTCTTGCCTGCAGCGCACCGGCCTTCGGCCAAGCGGTCGACAGGCAAGGGGCGAAGCAGCTTTCCGACGATCTGGCGCACTATATCGGCAGGAAGCTGTTCGATACCGGGTTCGTGAAAATTTCAGTCGACGGCGATGCCTACAAGCTCGCATTCGACTTCAAGCCAGTCACGGATTTGATGGCAAAGCAGCAAGCCTTCAAGTTCGACATCACGCCTTACTTCATCTTGGTCAAGCCGCGCAAAGATGGACACTGGGACGTTTCGGCGGACGTGTCCCCGAAGGGGTCTATCGATTTCGTTGGCCCTGAGGGGGCGCAGCACATCGACTTCTCCGTGTCGGACAACAAGTTCACCGGAGTTTATGACCCCGACCTGGCCGCTTTCGCGAGCGCAACCGGTTCGATGGCTGGCATGACGATGACCACCCGAGAGCCCAAGCAGCAGGCGGATGTCACGGTCGGTCCTGGCACTGCCGTAATAGTTTCGACCAAATCCGCAAACGGCGGCGTCGATTTCACGGTGACGGAAAAAATAACGAACTTCGCCGAAACGATCAAAGTCAACGATCCCAAAAGTGGGTTGAGTTTTCCGGCTGCTGTAAAAGCGCCTGAACTTTCCGTGGATGCGGCCGGCAAGGGTTTGCGGACAAAGCCGCTGCTCGACCTGCTTGCTTTCATCGTGGCGACTGATGATGCAGCCAAATTCAAGGCGGATGGGGCGGAGTTCAAATCGCTGCTGACGGCAGCACTGCCGTTGTGGGAGCGGATCGACGGCACCTACGGCTTCAAGGACCTTGTGGTGGAGAGTCCGGTCGGCAAGTTCGGTGCGACGCAACTGAATACCGCTGTCGGCATGGACGGCATCGCCAAGGAAGGCAAGATCAACTACGCGTTCAAGGTTTCCGGCCTGACAATACCGCAGCAGGTGCTGCCCAGCTGGAGCGTTGCGTTGCTGCCGACGGATATCGACCTCAACTTCGGCGGCGCCAACATCGATCTGGACAGCATGGCGAAGAAAACCATCGAAACCCTTGATTTCAGCAAGGATCCACCGCTGCCGGCAGATTTCGGCAACCAGATCTCCGCCGATTTCCTGGCCAAGACGCCAAAGGCCATTCTCGGACACAGCACGATCAAGAACGGCAACATCGAGATTGCGATGGAAGGCGAGATGACCTTCCCCGGCAAGAAGCCGCGTGCGGACGTGACAATCGACATCACCGGCTACGACAAGATCGTGGAGACCTTGCAGACGGCGGCGAAGACGGACCCGCAGGCCGCGCAGTATTTTACCGGCGCGCTGGCGATCAAAGGGTTCGGCAAGACGCTGCCGGACGGCCGGCTTGAATGGGTGATCAACACCAAAGCCGACGGTTCGGTGACGGTCAACGGCGCCATGCTGAAGCCGGCCGACCCCGTTGGGACGGACAACAGTGGGGAAGAGGCAACGCCATAAAGCACCAGCAGCGGCCCATCGTCGGCGGCAGGTTCTTCGATCTGCCCGCAGTCTCGGGATCGTCGCCTATATCGAATGCTCATGATTGTCGTCGCCGAGCGGCAGCGCCCGCAACGCCTTGCCCACTGCGGCGGGTGGCGTTCCGGTCTCCTCGGAAAAACGCATCAGCGTCGGCTCGTGGGCGAGGATGAACTGCAGCACGCCGGCCAGGAAACCCGGCTCGCCGGCCGCCCGGCGGATGGAATGGGCCTCGATGCCGGTGATCGCCAGGAAGCGGGGCAGAAGTTCCGGATCGGCGGCGACGAAGCCCAACGCCTTTACGGCAATGGTTTCGGCTTCCTCGCGCATTGACGCTGCGTTTGCCATCGCTACTTTTCCTTCGTGGGCGGAATCGTTCTGTTTTCGCAGTAGTGGCAAGTGTTGCCGGCAGCAAGCTCGCCGACCTGGAATCCGAACGCTTTTCCGGCGGCCGGTTTCCGTTTCGTCAATCATATTGCCGTATAGTGGGAACAGGTTTGGTGCGTGCCGACAAGGGGCGCATGACGGCACCCTTCGAGTGGAAGGCCAGCCGGGACGGGAAATCGATGCCTAAAAAGGTTATGATCGTCGAGGACAACGAGCTCAACATGAAGCTCTTTCGCGACCTGATCGAAGCGAGCGGCTACGAGACGGTGCGTACACGCAACGGCCTGGAAGCGCTGGATCTGGCGCGGCAGCACAGGCCGGACCTCATCCTGATGGACATCCAGCTGCCCGAAGTGTCCGGCCTCGAGGTGACCAAATGGTTGAAGGAGGACGATGATCTCCACGTCATCCCGGTCATCGCCGTCACCGCCTTCGCGATGAAGGGCGACGAGGAGCGCATTCGCCAGGGCGGCTGCGAGGCATATATCTCCAAGCCGATCTCCGTGCCGCGTTTCATCGAAACGATCAAATCCTACCTGGGCGATGCCTGATGTATCTTTCCAGCCGAGCCGGAGCTTTGTGAAATGACCGCGCGGATCCTCGTCGTCGACGACATCCCAGCAAATGTCAGGCTGCTGGAGGTTCGGCTGCTTGCCGAATATTTCGAGGTTCTGACCGCCACCAACGGGCCGGATGCGATCGAGATCTGCGAAAACGGCAAGGTCGACGTCGTGCTGCTCGACGTGATGATGCCTGACATGGACGGGTTCGAGGTCTGCCGGCGGCTGAAGGGCGACCCGGCGACATCGCACATCCCGGTCGTGATGATCACCGCGCTCGACCAGGTTTCGGACCGGGTGCGCGGCCTCGAAGCCGGCGCCGACGATTTTTTGACCAAGCCAGTCAACGATCTGCAGCTGATGACGCGCGTCAAGAGCCTGGTCAGGCTGAAGTCGCTGACCGACGAGTTGCGGCTGCGCGCCTCGACGACGCGCAATATCGGCATCGAGGAGCTGTTGAGCCGCAACTTCGCGGCCGACGACGCGGTGCCGAAGGTGCTGCTGGTCGATGAGCGCAAATCCTCCTTCGAGCGCATCCAGAAGATGCTGCGCGGCAGTGCCGATCTCGACGTCGCCACCGATCCGCATGCCGGTTTCTTTCAGGCTGCCGAGTTGCCCTACGAATGCGTGATGATTTCGACGGCCTTCGCCGATTTCGACCCGCTGAGGCTCTGCTCGCAATTGCGCTCGCTCGATCGCACCCGTTTCCTGCCAATCATCCTTCTGGCGGACGAGGGCGAGGAGGGGCGCATCATCCGCGGCCTCGAACTCGGCATCAACGACTATCTGATGCGGCCGATCGACCAGCAGGAGCTGACCGCGCGGCTGCGCACGCAGGTGCGCCGCAAGCGCTACAACGACCAGCTTCGCGCCAGCGTCACCCAGACCATCGAGATGGCGGTGACCGATGCCCTGACCGGCCTGCACAACCGCCGCTATCTCGACAGCCATCTGCAGACGCTGTTCGACCGCGCCGTGGCACGGCGCCGGCCGCTGTCGGTGATGATCACCGATCTGGACCGCTTCAAGACCATCAACGATACGCATGGCCATGACGGCGGCGACGACGTGCTGCGCGAATTCGCGCGGCGGCTGCGCAAGAATGTGCGCGGCATCGACCTGGCCTGCCGCTTCGGTGGCGAGGAGTTCGTGGTGGTGATGCCGGACACGGACGGCGCGGTAGCCGAAAAGGTAGCCGAGCGCATTCGCGCCGAAATCGCCCAACTGCCGTTTGCCGTTGGCAGCGAGGGCAAAGCGATCGAAGTCACCGTCAGCGTCGGCGTGTCGTCGGTGCTGAAAGGGGTGGATACGGTCGCTGCGCTGATGAAACGCGCCGACCTCGCGCTCTACGAGGCCAAGAGCGGCGGCCGCAATCGCGTCGTCGCCAAGGCGGCATAGCCCGGACACCAATTAGCCAGTCAACGCGACAAGGTTACGAATTTACCTTAATCCAAGCGATTTGCGAGGCTTGGTTAAGAAACTGTTGATTTTCATAAGTTGGTGCGCAAATGTGCAGCCCTTAGACGTAACCGGCACGAGGCTAGATCGCCGGTTCGACCCGAAGAATACCCCATGATGCTCAGGTCCGCCGCATCTCCTGGGTCCGTGGGGTCGGCCGGCCGGCGCTGGCATATAGTGGCCTCCTCGTACCGCTGCCAAACGCCGGCCGGCCCCCAATTTCAAAACACATCAGGACTCTGTGTCAGCATCCAGAAAATGCTGGCTTTTTGCCGTGACAGGTAGGCCGCCTTTTGATCAGCACGCTGGGGGCGGTACGCATGTGCCTGCAGCCGATTGACAGAGCCTGTCTTCTATGCAGAAATTGGTTGGACCATTGAGCCATTTTTGGTGACCCGTTGGCATGACCGAATTCGGCCTTTCGCCCATACAAGGAACTGCTCGCGACGACGCGGTGCTCAAGGCCCTGGCCGGCTTTGTGATGCGGGAAGCCCTCGGGCCCGGCCAGAGACTGCCGACCGAACGCATCCTTGCCGAGCGCCTCAAGGTGAGCCGCAACACCGTGCGCGAGGCGCTGACGCGCTGGGAAGGGCTCGGCCTGGTCGAGCGGCGGCAAGGCAGCGGCACTTATCTCAAGGGAGTGGTGTCGCTGGACATGCTGCACATGCCGCTGACGCTGGCCGGCGGCAATGATTTCACCAGCCTGATGCAGACGCTGGAAATCCGCCGCGCGCTGGAGGCGGAAGCAGCCGCCCTTTGCGCCGTTCGCGCCGGCCAGGCAAATCTCGTCGAGATCGGGCGCAAGCTCGACATTATGGAGCAGGCCTTCCACACGCGCGCCGGCATGTCGGCGGAGGAGGACTGGGAATTCCACCAGTCGATCTACCGCGCTTCCGGCAATCCGCTGTTCGAGCAGATCATCGCCGCCATGCACGAGCTGTTCCACCGTTTCTGGGAACATCCGCTCGGCGTGCGCGACTTCGGCCACGCCAGCTTCCCTTATCACCGCACCATCTTCGAACGCATCGCCGCGCACGATCCGGAGGGAGCCCGGGCCGAGGCGCTGAAGCTGATCGCCACCGTCGAGGACGATCTGAAACGCGGTGCGGCCAAACTCAAACTCTCAGGCCAGAAATGAACGACCATCCCGCCGGTTTCGAAAACGACTATCTCGCCGAGGCTGCGACGCTTCTCGCCCATGATGAGCCTTTTCCCGGCGGTGCGGTGGTCCCGCCGATCTACCAGACTTCGCTCTTCACCTTCGCCAATTATGCCGAGATGGCCGACACATTCGCCGGCAGGCGACGCCAGCCGATCTATTCGCGCGGTGACAACCCGACGGTGATGGAGTTCGAGGCGCGTGTCGCCGCCCTCGAAGGCGCGCAAGCCGCGCGCGGCTTTTCCAGCGGCATGGCAGCGATCAGCGCCACGGTGCTTGCTTTCGTCAGTGCCGGCGAGCGAATGGTCGTCGTGCGCAACTGCTACGGCGATGCCTACCGGCTGTTCGAACGGCTGTTGCCTCGGCTCAACATCAAGGTCGACTATGTCGACGGTTCCGATCCGGACGCGGTCGCCGCAGCACTTCCCGGCGCCAAGCTGCTCTACCTGGAAAGCCCGACGTCGATGATGTTCGAGCTCCAGGACGTAACGCATTTGGCGCGGCTGGCCAAAGAGCAGGGCATCATCACCTCGATCGACAATTCCTGGGCGACGCCGGTGTTCCAGAAGCCGATTTCACACGGTGTCGACCTGGTGCTGCATTCTGCCTCGAAATATCTCGGCGGCCACAGCGACACAGTCGCCGGCGTGGTGGCCGGTTCGGCCGCCCATATCCGACACATCAACGAGCAGACCTATTCCTATCTCGGCGGCAAGCTTTCGCCTTTCGAGGCCTGGCTGTTGCTGCGCGGGCTGCGCACATTGCCGCTGCGGTTGCCGCACCACATGAAGAGCGGGCTGACCATCGCCGAGCGGCTGAAGGCGCATGGCCATGTCGAGCGGGTCAACCACCCGGCCTATTCCAACCATCCAGGCAAGGCGACGCTTGCCGGCTATGCCGGGCTGTTCTCATTCGAAGTGACGGAAGACGTCGACATCCCGGCTTTCGTCGATGCGCTGAAACTCTTTCGCATCGGCGTCAGCTGGGGCGGCCATGAGAGCCTGGTCGTTCCGGCAAAGGCCTCGCTCGAGCAGACGCCGGGCCTGAATTCGATGGCGCGCTTCGGCGTCAGCCCGCGAACCATCCGCTTCAGTGTCGGATTGGAAAGTGTCGAAGACCTGTGGGCGGATGTCGCCCAGGCCTTCGACAGAGCAAAAAGATAAAAGGAGCCGTTCAAAATGGGAGTGCTGAACATGAAAAAACTGAGCATCCTTCTTGGTGCCGTCGCGGGTCTCGCGATTTCCGCCGGCAGCGTGCTGGCCGATTCCACCATCAAGATGGTCGAGGTCATTACCAGCCCGCCGCGTACCGAATTCCTCAAGAAGCAAATCGCCGAGTTCGAGACGGCCAATCCGGGCGTCAAGGTCGAGCTCGTATCGCTGCCTTGGGGCCAGGCGTTCGAGAAGTTCCTCACCATGGTGCAGGCCGGCGACACGCCCGACATCGTCGAGATGCCGGAACGCTGGATGGGCCTCTACGCGACCAACGGCCAGCTCGAGGACCTCGGGCCATACATGGCCAAATGGGACGATGCCAAAACGCTGGGCGAGCGCGCCAAGCAGTTCGGCTCGACGGTCGACAACAAGCAGTACATGATCCCTTACGGCTATTACCTGAACGCGCTGTTCTGGAACAAGAAGCTGTTCAAGGAGGCCGGCCTGGACGGTCCGCCGTCGACGCTCGACGAATTCGTCGAGGACTCCAAGAAGATCTCGGCGATACCGGGCAAATACGGCTACTGCCTGCGCGGTGGCCCGGGCGCCTTCAACGGCATGCACATGTTCATGAACATTGCCGCTGGTAAGGGCGGCTATTTCAACGAGGACGGCACCTCGACCATCAACGAGGAAGGCTCGGTCAACGGCCTGCAGATGCTCGCCGACATGTACAAGAATGGCCTGGCGCCGAAAGATGCGGTGAGCTGGGGTTTTAACGAGACCGTCACCGGCTTCTATAGTGGCACCTGCGCCATGCTGAACCAGGATCCCGACGCGCTGCTCGGCATCGCCGACAAGATGAGCGCCGACGACTTCGCCGTGGCGCCGATGCCGGTCGGGCCGAGCGGCAAATCCTATCCGACGCTCGGTTATGCCGGCTGGGCGATGTTCGCCAATTCCCAGCACAAGGACGATGCCTGGAAGCTGATGGCGACGCTGTTGTCGCCCAAGGACAATCTGGAATGGGCAAAGGAAGTCGGCGTCATTCCGATCCACAACGGCGCCGACCAGGACGCTCACTTCAGGACCGAGCAGTTCAAGGGCTGGTTCGAAGAACTGAACAACGGCGACAAATACGAGATGGTGACGCCGCCGACGCATCTGGAAAACCTCGGCAATTTCGTCGACCAGGTGGCGATCAAGAATTTTCAGGAAGTGCTGCTTGGCCAGAAGGCGGCCAAGGACGTGGCCGACGAATGGGCCAAGTTCCTGACCAAGGAACAGCAGGACTGGCTGGCCAAGAACAAGAAATAGCTTTTCTTCCTTCTCCCCGTTCACGGGGAGAAGGTGTCACAAAGTGACGGATGAGGGGCGGCGCCAACCCGTCGTGGCTCGTGCTGGCTCTCATCTGCCTGCCCGTCCTCCGCAGCAGCTGCGCTGCAGCTGCGGAGGGTGGACCGGCATCTTTTCCCGTAAACTGGGAGAAGGGCGCTGTCCTCGACGCTGCTTCAGGAGACAACCCAGCACCAATGACCTATGCCGTGTCCGAAATACGATCCGCCGGCAGACCGCGAAAGAAGCGGCTATCCCATGCCGCGATCGAGCCCTGGCTCTATCTCAGCCCGGCTATCGTGCTGCTGGTCGTCGTGCTCCTGGTGCCGCTGGTCATCGGTATCGGCTACTCGTTCCGCAAGTTCTCGGCATTCAAATCCGAATATGTCGGGCTTGGGCAGTATCAGGCGATGCTGTCGGATCCCGTGCTCGCGCAGGCGCTCGTCAACACGCTGTGGTGGACGGCAGCCAGCCTGTTCTTCCAGTTCTTCCTCGGCCTTGGCCTGGCGCTGCTGCTCGACACGCCGTTCCGGGGCAGAAAGATCGTGCAGGCGGTGGTGTTCCTGCCCTGGGCGGTGCCGTCCTTCCTGTCAGGCCTGACCTGGGCCTGGCTGTTCAATCCGATCATCGGGCCGCTGCCCCACTGGCTCTATGCATTGGGGCTGAAAGCCGAGCCGACCAACGTGCTCTCCGATCCCTCGACAGCCATGTGGGGGCCGATCGTCGCCAATGTCTGGTTCGGCATTCCCTTTTTTGCCATCACACTTTTGGCGGCGTTGAAGTCGATACCCTCGGAATTGCATGAGGCGGCGGCGATCGACGGCGCCTCGCCGTGGCAGCGCTTCACCAAGGTGACGCTGCCGTTCCTGGCGCCGACCATCGTCATCACCGTCATGCTGCGCACGATATGGATCGCCACCTTCGCCGACCTGATCTTCGTCATGACCGAAGGCGGGCCTGCCGGTTCGACCGCCACAGTGCCGGTCTATATCTACGTCAGCGCGTTCAAGTCGCTGGACAAGGGCTATGCCTCCGCAGTGGCGGTGCTGCTGCTTGTGCTGCTCATCGTCTATGCGATTGCACTGATCGGCATCCGCCGCTCGCTGGTGAGGCACGTCTGATGATTGCAGGACGCTCCGTCTCCTCGCGCGTTCTCGGCGGCATCGGCCTCTACGGCGCCATCGGCGCCTATATGGCCTTCGCGCTGTTCCCGATCTTCTGGACGTTGAAGATCTCGGTCACGCCGGAGCGGCTGCTCTACTCCGAAGGCATCACTTTCTGGCCGTCGCAAACGACGCTGCAGAACTTCGTCACCGTGCTCGAAGCCACCGATTTCCCGCGCTACTTCCTGAACAGCGTTATCGTTTCGGTGTCGACGGCGGCCTTCGTAACGGTCATTGCCACGCTGGCCGGCTACGCCATGTCGCGATTTTCCTTCCGCGGCAAGGCGACCCTGGCCATTCTGCTTCTGCTCACCCAGACTTTTCCGCTGGTGATGGTCATTCCGCCGATCTACCGCATCATGGGGCAGATCGGCCTCATCAACAGCTTGACCGGCCTCGTCATCATCTACACCGCCTTCAATACGGCCTTTGCAACCTTCCTGATGCAGTCGTTCTTCGATGGCATTCCGCGAGACCTGGAAGAGGCGGCGATGATCGACGGCTGCACGCGCCTGCAGGCGATGCGCAAGGTGATCGTGCCGCTGACGCTGCCCGGCATGGGCGCGACGCTCGGCTTCGTCTTTACCGCCGCCTGGAGTGAGTTGCTGTTTGCGCTGATGCTGATTTCCAGCGACGACCAGAAGACCTTCGCGGTCGGCCTGCTCACCTATATCGGCAAATTCGCGGTCGACTGGGGACAGATGATGGCCGCTTCCATCCTGGCGCTGATCCCGGTCTGCATGTTCTTTGCCTTCCTGCAACGCTACCTCGTCACCGGCCTTACCGCTGGTGCCGTCAAGGGATAGATCGATGGCCTCCGTCACTCTCGACAAAGTCCGCAAAGACTATGGAGCCGTGCGCGTCCTGCACGCGGTCGATCTCGAAATCGCCGACGGCGAGTTCGTCGTCCTGGTTGGGCCATCCGGCTGCGGGAAATCGACCCTGCTGCGCATGATCGCCGGGCTGGAGGAGGTCTCCGACGGCGAAATCCATATTGGCGAGCGCCTGGTCAACGACATCGCGCCAAAGGACCGCGACATTGCCATGGTATTCCAGTCCTACGCGCTCTATCCGCATATGGACGTGTCGAAGAACATGGGTTTCAGCCTGATGCTGAGGAAGGCCGGCAAGCCGGCGATCGATGCAAGGGTGGACGGTGCCGCCAAGCGGCTCGGGCTCGATGCGCTTCTGCAACGCTTGCCGCGGCAATTGTCCGGCGGCCAGCGTCAGCGCGTCGCCATGGGCCGGGCCATCGTGCGCGACCCGAAAGTCTTTCTCTTCGACGAGCCGCTTTCGAACCTCGATGCCAAGCTGCGCGTCCATATGCGTGCCGAGATCAAGGCGCTGCACCAGCAATTGAAGACCACTTCGGTCTATGTCACCCATGACCAGATCGAAGCAATGACAATGGCCGACCGTATCGTCGTCATGCATGACGGCCTCGTCCAGCAAGTCGGTGCGCCGCTCGATCTGTATGACCGACCGGTCAACATGTTCGTCGCCGGGTTCATCGGCTCGCCCGGCATGAATTTCCTGCCTGCCGTGGTTGAAAAGACCGCCAAGTCGGATGCCGTACTGGCCGACGGCCAGAAGCTGCGGCTGCCGGACGGGTTGCCGCTCAGGGATGGCGATGCGATCACCGTCGGCTTACGGCCGGAGCATATCCGGCTTGCCGACAATGGCGCGCTGAAAGGCGAGGTGGGCGTAGTGGAGCCGCTCGGCCTGTCGACTCAATTCTACGCCAAGCTTGCCGGCCAGCAGGTGTGCGTCTTCGCCATGGGTCGGGCCAGTGTGAAACCGGGTGAGGCCGTGCGCCTGTCGGCCGACCCGGCGTCGCTGCATCTGTTCGATCCGGCAAGCGGTGATCGCATCGGCTAGTCCTGCATCCCCGAAACGAAAAACGCCGCCCGGAAGGCGGCGTTTCGGTACTGCGAGAGAAAACCGGATTACTTGATCTTGGTTTCCTTGAACTCGACGTGCTTCTTGGCGACCGGGTCGTATTTGCGGAACGACAGCTTGTCCGTCTTGGTGCGGCTGTTCTTGCTGGTCACGTAGAAGAAACCGGTGTCGGCGGTCGACAGAAGCTTGATCTTGATGTTTGCGGCTTTGGCCATGATGTTCGTCCGTTAATGTTCGTGAAGTTTTGGCCGCTGGAGCACGGGGAAACACCCGGACGCGGGAAACTTGCCGCGACACATAAAGAACGCGCCCGGAAAGTCAACCCTTGTCCAGGTTCAAGCGTCTTCCGTGACTGGCAGCGCCTTCTTCCAGTCTCCAGTCGTGTTCCACCAGCGGTTCGGGTTGGCGCGGTCGTCGAGACCCTTGGAGCGGCTGGCAAGCAGCGGCTGAATGCGGATCACCGGCTCCTGATAACTGTGAACCTGGTAAATCGCTTCGACGACGCGAGCGGCGAGCTTCTGGTCGTCGGGCAGTTCGAACGACACCTCGACAGTGCCCGGCCGCCTGCGCAATTCCGTCTCGGCGCCGGCGGCGGCACCTTCAAGCGGCCGGTAGCGTTCGATGCCGTCCGCTGACTGAAAGGCATTGCTGTCATATTTGCCCATTCTGAGCGGCGCGATCGCGACCACCGCCTCCATGATGCGGTCGACATCGGCGGCCGGTGCCTGAAAGGTCACCAGCAGCAGCAATTCCATCCGCAGCGATTTCGTCTCAAAGCCACTGTCGATCATCCGAGGTCTCCCTGCTTATGCACTTTGAGGGAGCATATACGCGAGCGCTCCTGACATGGTGGTGTCAGTAGTTAGTCAGCAGTGGGAGCAATGTCGGCAGCGGGCCCACTCAGAGGATTTTGCGGAGCAGCCTGGTGCCAACCAGCACGATATAGCAGGCGAAGAACAGGCCGAGCGCCCAACCGAAGCCCGACGGCCCGAAAGCATCCATGCCGATGCCGATTGCCTGCGGGCCAAGCACCATGCCGACACCGTAGCAAAGCACGAAGGCGGCGTTGGCGGAGGCCAGTTCGTGGCCGGAAAGCTGGGAACCGAGATGCGCCAGACCGATCGTGTACATGGCGGCGACCACGCCGCCCCAGACGAACAGAAGCGCTGCCATCAAGTGCCAATTCTGCGCGAAGAACGGCATAAAGACGGTGCCGACAAGCCCGACCGTGGCACAGGCCATCAGCAGATAGCGGCGGTCGCTGACGCGGTCGCTGATCATGCCGATCGGGATCTGCAACAGCACGTTGCCGAGCCCGATCATAGTGAGCAAAAGAGCTGCGTCGGCCTCGGAGTAGCCGATGCGGTTGCCGTAGACCGGGAACAGCGCAAAGCCGCCGGTCTCGACCGCACCGAACACCAGCACGGCCGCGGTCGCCGTCGGCACCAGCCAGATATAACGCAGGAAATTGCTGATTTCGCCGTCGGCGACGATCGTCGGGCTCTCGTTGCGTGCTGCCAGAACCGGTATGGCAGCGAGCGTCACCAAAGCGATGGTGACGCCGAAGGGCAGGAAGCCGCTGCTGCCGAGATGAGCGAACAGCCATGGCCCGGCGGCAAAGCCGAGAGACAGCACGGTGGCATAGATGCCGAGGACCAGTCCGCGCCGGTGTGGCGGCGCCGAGGTGCTGATCCAGAATTCCGACAGGATGAACAGCACCGTCAGCGCGATATGCAGCAGGACGCGCAGCGGAAACCACATCCAGAAAGCTGGCGCGAAATGGAAACCGACAAAAGCCAGCGCCCCGGCGGCAATCATGGCAAGCATCGTCCAGGCGACGCCGAATCGCATGGCAAGCGGGGTGGCGAGCGGCGCGCCGGCAATCGAGGCGAGGCCTGCGACCGCGGTATTGAGACCGATCATCGACGCGGAATGGCCGCGCGTTTCCAGGATCACACTGAGCAGCGGCATGCCAAGGCCGATGGCAATGCCGACGACGCTGATCGACGAGATCGCCGCGACCATCGGCAGCCAGTGTACGCGTTCCTTGCCCTGCGGCTGGGTATCGACTGTCATGGAATGCCTGGCTGCTCTAGAGAATTTCGCGGACGAAGCGATTGCGGACAAGCCGGTAGAACGGCACGGGACCGCCGGGGCTCAGCAGCGGATCCTGGGCGAGCCGCGTTTCCAGCTCCTCCAGGACCGTGCGCGTGATGTCTGGAATATCGACTTGCCTGGTCTTGGCCAGCGGCAGCCAAACGACGTCTTCCAACTCGTTGGTCGGCCCGCCGCCGGGCAGTTCCACGGCGACGTCGTCGCGCCATGCGCCGAGAAAGCGCGTATCGAAGCGGCGCACCCGGTTGGGCGGGGTGATGGCGCGTGCAATGAAGCGCAGCGGTTGCAGTGATGGGATGACGCCGTGCTCGACAAAGCCCTGCCAGTCGCGCTTGGCGGTCGCGAAGGTGCCATTTTGGCCGATCAGCAGGCCGGCCTCCTCATAGGTTTCGCGGATTGCCGACAAGGCGATGGCGCGGGCGCGGGCCGGGCTGGTGCGGCCGATGCCGGCTGTCAATCTCGCTTCTTCGTCAGGATGAAGTGCGCTGGCTACGGGAATTCGGCTGTCGGCCGGATCGGTGCGGCCGCCGGGAAACACGAATTTACCCGGCATGAAGGCATGACGGGCGTGGCGCCGGCCCATCAGAACCAGGAACTCGTCGCCCTTGCGGTCGAGCAGGATCAGCGTCGCGGCGTCGCGCGGGCGTATAGGCTTGGCGTCGAGCGCGATCCGCTCAACCTTGCCGACTTCCGCCTTGGTCATAACGTCCATGCGCTCGACCTAGCGGAATCTTCTCCGATGCGAAAGTGGCGTCCAGCCATGCCGATTTGCGCCAGCCTCGGTCTCAAGCCTCGGGATGCGACTCGATCAGATCTTCTTCACCGCCAAAGCCGTGCATATAAAACGCCCATTGCAGGCCGATGACAGCGCCCTTGACCGGTTGCAGCAGGACGACGGCGAGAATGATGGTCAATGGCACCCAGATGGCAATGTGCTGCCAGGTCGACAGCGTCGAGGTCGCCTCGACACCCATGAAGGCGCCGAGCACGATATGGCCGACAATGACCACCACAAGATAGGCCGGCAGGTCGTCGGCGCGATGGTGGTGAAGTTCCTCGCCGCAGTGACCGCATTTGTCGACGGTCTTGACGAAGGCGCGAAACAGCTTTCCCTCGCCGCAATGCGGGCAGCGGCCGAGCATGCCGCGCTTCATTGCCGTCAATAGTGGCCGGGCGGTCCGGCCCGAGTGATGTTCGCCGCCGAAGACCCGTTCTTCCACCTGCAGTTCTGTTGGCATTACCGTCTCCTGCCGCGCGTGCCTGGACGCGATTGCGACGCCCGGGCGCGGCTTTTGGCCTTATGGAACGACCGTTTGGAGCCGGGCAGCGGCTTTGGCTCGGTCAGCATCTCGAAACGCATCGCGCCGGCCATCGGCGCCACCTCGATCAGGCGAACCTCGACGCGATCGGCAAGCTGATAGCCCTTGCCGGTGCGTTCTCCGAAAAGCGATCGAGCAGTTTCGTCGTATATATAGTAGTCCCCGCCCAGGGTTGAAACCGGAATGAAGCCATCCGCCCCATACTGCGGCAATTGGACAAACAGGCCCGATTTGGTGACGCCCGAGATGCGGGCGTCGAAACGGTCGTCGATGCGCTCGGCGAGATAGGCGGCGATCAGCCGGTCGACCGTGTCGCGCTCGGCGGCCATCGCGCGCCGCTCGGTCGCCGAGATCAGCGCCGAGACCTCTTCGAGCCGTTCCGCCTCGTCCTGCGTCAGGCCGCCCGGACCAAGGCCGAGTGCGGCGATCAGCCCACGATGCACGATCAGGTCGGCATATCTGCGGATCGGCGAGGTGAAATGCGCGTAGCGCTTCAGGTTGAGGCCGAAATGGCCGATATTGGCAGGCGAATATTCGGCCTGGCTCTGCGAGCGCAGCACCACTTCGTTGACCAGTCCCTCATTGTCGGCGCCGCGCACGCGAGCGAGGATGCCGTTGAACTGATTCGGCCGCATCTGCGCACCGCGCGCCAGCGACAGGCCGAGCGTCTGCAGGAATTCGCGCAGCGATTCCTGCTTGGCGAGCGAGGGCGCATCGTGGATGCGGTAGACCAGCGCCTGCCGCTTCGCCTCCAGCGTCTCGGCGGCGGCGACATTGGCCTGGATCATGAACTCTTCGATCAGCTTGTGCGCGTCGAGCCGCTCCGGCACGACGACCTTGTCGACGGTGCCGTCCTGCTTGAGCAGGATCTTGCGCTCCGGCAGATCGAGCTCGAGCGGCTGGCGCGTGTCGCGGCCGCGCTTCAGGATCGCGTAAGCGTCCCATAGCGGCCTCAGCACCGCATCGAGGATCGGGCCAGTCGTGTCGTCCGGTGCGCCGTCGATCGCCGCTTGCGCCTGCTGATACGCGAGTTTCGCCGCCGACTTCATCATGATGCGATGGAAGGAGTGCCTGAGTTTGTGGCCATCAGCCGAGAAAGTCATGCGCACCGCTATCGCCGGACGATCCTGGGCCTCGCGCAGCGAACAGAGGTCGTTCGAGATGCGCTCCGGCAGCATCGGCACGACACGATCGGGGAAATAGACCGAATTGCCGCGCTTCAGCGCTTCGCGGTCGAGCGCCGTGCCATAGCGCACATAGGCGGCGACATCGGCAATGGCGACGGTGACGATCACGCCGCCGGCGTTCGTCTCATCGGTGTCGGGCATGGCGAACACCGCGTCGTCATGATCCTTGGCGTCGGCCGGATCGATGGTGAGCAGCGGCAGCTCGCGCCAATCCTCGCGGCCGGCAAGCGTCGCCGGCTTGACCGCCTCTGCCTCGGCGATGACGTCGGCGGGAAAAATATGCGGAATGTCGTGCGCGTGGATGGCGATCATCGAGACCGCCTTTTCACTGGTCAAGGAGCCCAATACCGCCAGCACCTTGGCTCTCGGCAGCCCGTAACGGGAGGCCCGCGCCGGCTCGACCTCGACCAGGTCGCCATTCTTGGCGCCGTTCTGGAATTCCTTGTCGACGACCAGCTCCGGCTGGCGCCTTTCCACCGGCTCGATGCGGAACGTGCCGTCCTTCAGCACACGGAAAACGCCGAGAACCGCATCGGTGCGCTTCTCGAAGATCTTCATCACCCGGCCGGTATAGGCCGGGCCTGCCGGATCGTCGGTTGGAAAGGTCTTGGCCAAAACCCGGTCGCCGATGCCAGGCGTCGGGCCATTGCCGCCGCGCGACACGCGGATCGCTATGACCGGAGGTTCGCCATTGCCGATCGCTTCGGTCGGGTGCGCCAGCAGCACGCCGTCGGCGTCGCGGCCAAAGATGTCGAGCACCGCGACGTGGGGCAGGGCGCCGACGCGGGCAAGCCGCTTGCGCTCCTTGGTCAGCAGGCCTTCGTCCTGCAAGTCGCGCAACATGTCCTTCAGCCAGATACGGTCTTCGCCGCGCAGCGCGAACGCCTTGGCGATGTCGCGTTTTCCCGCGCGGTCCGGATTTTCTGCGATGTAACGCAGTATCTCGTCACGCGAAGGCCGGTAGTTGTCCCTGACCTTGGCACGGGTATCGGCGGTGCGCAGATCGCCGTGGCTTCTTCCGGAGACTTTGCGCGCCAACCCGTCCTATCCCTTTTTCCTGGCCGCCGGTTTTTTGGCCGCTGCTGGTTTCTTCGCAGGCGCGGCCGCTTTGCGGAACGGCTTTCTGCCGCCATTGCCGCCCTTGGCTTCCTTTTCCGCAATCAGCGCCACCGCATCCTCGACCGTCACCGATTGCGGATCCTTGCCCTTCGGCAGGGTCGCATTGACCTTGCCGAAATTCACATAAGGCCCGTATTTGCCGTCACGCACGACGATCTTGCCGCCGCCGGCAGGATGCTCGCCAAGCTCCTTCAGAGCAGCGGCTGTGCCGCCATTGCGGCCGCCCTTGCCTTTCAATTGCTTCTCGGCGATCACCGAGACGGCGCGATTGAGGCCGATCGAGAACACGTCCTCGATGCTGTCGAGATTGGCGTAGGTGCCGTCATGCAGCACGAACGGCCCGTAGCGCCCCAGCCCGGCCGAAATCATCTTGCCGGATTCCGGATGCTTGCCGACGTCGCGCGGCAGCGACAGCAGGGCGAGCGCCTTTTCGTGATCGATCGAATCGACAGTCCAGCCCTTGGGTAGGCTGGAGCGCTTGGCATCCTTGCCGTCGCCGCGCTGGATATAGGGGCCGAACCGGCCATTGCGCAGCGTGATCTCCTCGGCCGTATAGGGGTCCTTGCCGAGCACCTTGGTGCCGTCTTCGCCGCTGCCGTTCTCGCCATTGGGATTGGCGGCGTCACCGAGCTGGCGGGTGAAGGAGCATTCGGGATAGTTCGAGCAGCCGACGAAGGCGCCGAACTTGCCGAGCTTGAGCGACAGGTTGCCGGTGCCGCATTTCGGGCATATGCGGGGGTTGGAGCCATCCTCGCGCGCGGGAAACACCAGCGGCGCGAGTTCCTCGTTCAACGCATCGAGCACGTCGGTGACGCGCAGCTCCTTGATGTCGGCGACGGCGCCGGAAAAATCCTTCCAGAAATCGCGCAGCACATCCTTCCAGGCTAGCTTGCCGTCGGAGATTTCGTCGAGTTTCTCCTCGAGCGAAGCGGTGAAGTCGTACTCGACATAACGCTCGAAGAAGCTTTCGAGGAAAGCCGACAATAGCCGGCCCTTGGCCTGCGGCACCAGCTTGCGCTTGTCAATGGTGACGTAATCGCGATCCTCGAGCGTCTTGAGGATCGCCGTATAGGTCGACGGGCGGCCAATGCCCAGTTCTTCCAGCTTCTTGATCAGCGACGCCTCGGAATAGCGCGGCGGCGGCTCGGTGGTGTGCTGGGTGGCGTTGATCGCCTCGCGAGTGAGCTGCTCGCCGGCACGGATCTCGGGCAGGCGGCGGCTTTCTTCGTCTTCCGAATCTTCTTCCTTCTGCTCGATGTAAGCGGCAAGGAAGCCGTCGAAGCGAACAACCGAGCCGACAGCACGAAGCTCGGCGGTACGCGAACCGTTGATCGCCTCGATCTCGACCGTGGTGCGCTCGATCTCGGCCGGCTGCATCTGGCTGGCGATGGCGCGTTTCCAGATCATCTCGTAAAGCCGCGCCTGGTCGGTGTCGAGATACTGCCTGACGGAAGCCGGCGTGCGCATGAAATCGGTCGGACGGATCGCTTCGTGCGCCTCCTGGGCATTCTTGGCCTTGGCGGAATAGACGCGCGGCTTTTCAGGCAGGTATTTAGGGCCGAATTCCTTGGCAATCGCATCGCGTGCGGCAGAGATCGCCTCCGGCGCCATCTGCACGCCGTCGGTTCGCATGTAGGTGATCAGGCCGGTGGTCTCGCCGCCGATCTCCATGCCCTCATAAAGCCGCTGCGCCACCTGCATGGTGCGGTTGGCCGAAAAGCCGAGACCCGATGAGGCTGCCTGCTGCAGCGTCGAGGTGGTGAAGGGCGGGCCGGGATTGCGCCTGGTCGGCTTGGCTTCGACCGACACTGCCTTGAAGCTGGCGCCTTCGAGCATCGCTTTGATGTCGTCGGCCTGCGCCTTGTTGGAAATGTCGAGCTTTTGCAGCTTCTTGCGCTCGAAGGCGGTCAGCCGCGCCTCGAAATTTTCCTTGCGCGGCGTGCCGAAGATGGCGGCGACCTGCCAGTATTCCTCGCGAATGAAGCGCTCGATCTCGGATTCGCGGTCGCAGACCAGACGCAGTGCCACCGACTGGACGCGGCCGGCCGAGCGGGCGCCGGGCAGCTTGCGCCACAGCACCGGCGACAGCGTGAAGCCGACCAGATAGTCGAGCGCGCGGCGGGCGAGATAGGCATCGACCAGCGGCGCATCGATCTGGCGCGGATTGGCCATCGCCTCCAGCACCGACGCCTTGGTGATGGCATTGAAGACGACGCGGCTGACCGGCTTGTCCTTCAACGCGCGCTTCTGTTTCAGCACTTCCAGGACATGCCAGGAGATCGCTTCGCCCTCACGGTCCGGATCGGTGGCGAGGATCAGCCCGTCGGCGTCCTTGACTGCCTTGGCGATATCGGCGAGACGCTTTCCAGACGCGGTGTCGACGGCCCAGGACATGGCAAAGTCCTCATCCGGGCGCACCGAGCCATCCTTGGCCGGTAGATCGCGGACATGGCCGAACGAGGCCAGAACCTTGTAGTTCTTGCCCAGGTACTTGTTAATTGTCTTCGCCTTGGCCGGCGATTCGACGACGACGACGTCCATACGGTCTCATATCAGTTGTGATGCGGCAGAAGAATTCCGCTGCGCGCGACGAAATCTCGTTCAATGTGTCGCTCACATGGCCGCGCTTTTGCATCCGGTCAAGGCCAAGCAGTCAAAATGCGGCCCTGCACCGAATGCGCAACCCAACGGCGCGCCTTGCGATTTCCGCAATCCTGGACAAGGGAAATGGGCAGCCTATCGCTGGACAAACCCGGCAATTGATCCTGGAGAACGGGACAAACTCTCCCGCGGATATAAGAGAAACATCGAGCACGCGCCAGCCCTGCTTGAACAGACGCTGTGAACTGCGCAATATGCAGCCCGGCATTGCTCGGACAGTCGCACGGAATTGCTGTGCTGAAAAGCTGGCCGCCGGGGTGGTTGGGTCAACGTCCCGGCGACCAGCCGTATTACCGCCTGTTACAGCGGATCAGAGGCTCAAGGCTCAGTCGGCTTTGGCGATATGCCAGACGCCGCCGACGCCCTCGCCGGTGACATCGCCGGCCTTCTTGTCCTTGATGAACGTGTAGAGCGGCTTGCCTTCATAGGCCCACATCCTGGTGCCGTCGGTGCGGTCGACGATCGTCCATTCGCCCTCGGCCTTGGCGTTGGCGTCAGCTTTCAGTGGCGGCCAATTGGCGGCGCATTTGTCGTAGCAATTCGACTGGCCGGCCTCGTCCTTGTCATAGGTGTAGAGCGTCATGCCGCTGGCGTCGGTGTAAATCTTGGTGCCGCCGACTTCTGCTTCCTTCCACGCCTCGGCGGCGTAGGACACGACGGTGCCGAGCAAAAGCGCGGCCATGCCGATTGCGATCGTTTTCATGGACTTCTCCTTGGATGATTCGAAAAAGCGCGCGGAACAACGCGCTTCGTTTGATCAACGCTGCCTGGCGGTCCTTTCTTCCCGGGCTGTTTTCCATAGATCCAGGCGAGGGCGACGACTTGCTGGGGCCACGCGATGGTGATTGGCGGATGGCCGTTGTCGCGGCTATATGGCTGCGCAGTCATCGGGAGACGGAAATGGCATTGGACGTCGGCTATGTCAGCGCGATCGGGGCGGGAGCGATTTCGTTCCTGTCACCTTGCGTGCTGCCGTTGGTACCGCCCTATCTGTGCTACATGGCCGGCGTGTCGGTCGACGATTTCCGCGGCGAAGCCGGCATTGCGGCAAAGGCTGGCGCGCGAGGCGCGCTGGTTAATTCCTCCATCGCCTTCGTGCTCGGCTTCTCGACCGTGTTCGTCGCGCTGGGCGCCGGCGCCTCCACTATCGGCCATCTGCTACGGGTCTGGCAGGAGCCGCTGGCAATGGCGGCCGGAGTGCTGATCATCCTGATGGGGCTGAATTTCCTCGGCGTATTGCGCATCCCTTTGCTTTCACGCGAGGCGCGCTTCCAGTCACAAGGCAAGCCGGCCAGCCTGATCGCCGCTTACGTCATGGGCTTGGCCTTTGCCTTTGGCTGGACGCCCTGCATCGGCCCGGTGCTGGGGCCGATCCTGACGCTTGCCGGCGGCCGCGAGACGGTGGGCGAGGGCGCGCTGCTGCTTGCCGCCTACTCGCTCGGCCTCGGCATACCGTTCCTGGTCGCGGCGCTGTTTTCCGGCGCCTTCATGCGCTTTCTCGGGAAATTCCGCGTCCATCTCGGCCGCGTCGAAAAAGCCATCGGCGCGCTGCTGGTCGTGGCCGGCGTGTTTTTCCTGACCGGCGGCGTGCAGGCGGCATCCTATTGGTTGCTCGAGAATTTTCCGGTGCTGGGGCAATTGGGATAGGTTTGCCGCCCGGCCGAGGCGCGAGGCCGTAACTGCGGCACAAGGTACCACAGCTACGTGGTCCGTTCAGCCTCCGAAATAGCTTGGCTGGTCGATATCGACCATGAGCCCGGGTCCGCTCGGCGCCCAGCCCAGCAGCGCGCGGGTTCGCTCGCTTGAAGTCGGGACATCCATCGCCGCGAACATCGTGAACCAGCCAAAATGATCGCCGGCCTCTTCGGCGGACTTGGCGACGACCGGCACGTTCAGGCGCCGGCCGATCACGCCGGCGATGTCCTTGAACGGCACGCCTTCTTCGGCGATCGCGTGATAGCGCCCGCCACCGGCGCCATGCTCGAGCGCAAGCCGGTAGATGCGGGCGGCATCGAACCGATGCACGGCGGGCCAGCGATTGAGCCCTTCGCCGACATAGGCCGACACGCCCTTCTTGCGAGCAAGGTCGATGAGGATCGGAACAAAGGCGTGGTCGCCCTGGCCATGGACCGACGGCGGAAGGCGGACAACCGACGCGCACACCCCGCGTGCCGCCAGCGCGGCGGCTGTCGCTTCGGAGGCGCGGGGATACGAAGCGGAAGCGGGGACAGGCGCATCTTCCTCCGTCGCGATACGGCCCCGCGCCTGGAGCGCGGTTCCGGAGGTGACGAGCAGGGGGCGCTCGGAGCCTTTGAGTGCACCGCCCATCGCCTCGATGGCGCGCCGGTCCATTTCGCAGTTTTGCGCGAACTTCGAAAAGTCATGGTTGAACCCGGTGTGGATCACCGCATCGGCGGCTGCCGCACCCCTGCGCAGGTTCTCCAGGTCTTCGAGGTCGCCTCGATGCACCTCGGCCCCAGTGGCGGCAAGCGACTTGGCCGACGCATTCGAGCGGGCGAGGCCGAGCACCCGATGGCCGACGCCGATGAGTTCTTGAACGACGGCAGAACCGACGAATCCGGTCGCTCCGGTAACGAAAACACGCATCACGACTTCTCCTTGTTCATTTCTGACCACGACCATGTTCGCGGCCCGGTGACGTCGTGATAGGCGCTTGAGAAAATACGATCTATGCGGTAAAGTCCGTATTATCTTCGCAATCGTCCGGAATGACCCATGGATCCCCTTTCAGATGTGCTCTCGCTGCTGAAGCCGCGAAACTATATGTCGGCCGGCTTCGATGCAGGTGGTGAATGGTCGATCCAGTTCCCCGACCAGCAGCAAAGCATCAAGACGGGAGCGGTGGTCTCGGGCCGGTGCTGGCTGTCGGTGGAGGGCGTTGCCGACGCAGTGCACCTTGAGACGGGGGACTGTTTCCTGCTGCCGAGCGGACGGCCTTTCCGCCTTGCAAGCGACATGGGCCTGGCGCCTGTTGAAGCCGTCAAGATTTTTCCGCCAGCGCGAGCCGGCGGTGTCGTGACCCACAATGGCGGCGGTGATTTCTTTCTGGTCAGCAGCCGCTTCGCGCTTGGCGGCAATCATGCCGGCATCCTGTTGCGGATGCTGCCAGCCATTGTGCATATCCGCAAAGAGTCGGACCAGTCTGCGCTGCGCTGGTCGGTGGAGCGGATGATGCAGGAGCTGCGCGAGCCACAACCGGGCGGCTTTTTGGTGATCCGGCACCTCGCCCACATGATGCTGGTTCAGGCGCTGCGGCTGCATCTTTCGGAAGGCTTGAAAGGTGGCATCGGCTGGCTCTTTGCCCTGGCGGACAAACAGATGGGCGCGGCGATCAGCGCCATGCACGACGATCCGGCGCATGGCTGGACGTTACAGGAGCTGGCGGAACGGGCCGGCATGTCGCGATCGACCTTTGCGCTTAGATTCAAGGAGACGGTCGGCGCATCGCCCATGGACTATTTGACGCGCTGGCGAATGCTGCTGGCCGGCGACCGGCTGACGAATTCCAGCGATCCCGTCGCCGTCATCGCGCTGTCGCTCGGTTACGAATCCGAAAGCGCCTTCAGCACGGCCTTCAAGCGGGTCATGAACTGTTCGCCACGGCAATACGGTCGTGGCCGAGCCCCCGGCTTCGCATCACGCAACGAGGCGGAAGCCGCCTGAGCCGATCGGCTTGAGCGTCTCGCGGGTTGGAGGTTCCACCGTCTCACCGGAATTTAACCGCATTGGTGCAGCATGGCGCCGGTGCTACTAACGCTTCGATTCCAGACTCCTTTCAACGGTTGCTGCCCCCATGAGCCAGAGATCCTGCCTGTCCATCATCCTCGCTGCCGGTGAAGGCACGCGCATGAAGAGTGCGGTGCCGAAAGTGCTGCACACAATCGCCGGCCTGCCGATGGTTGCCCACGTCGTCAAGGCGGCTGAAGCCGCCGGCAGCGGTGATCTGGCGCTGGTGATCGGCCATGGCGCCGACGAGATGCGCAAGGCGGCACTCAAGTTCGCGCCGAAGGTCGAGACTTTTGTTCAGGAAAAGCGCCTCGGCACCGCGCACGCCGTGCTTGCCGCGCGGGCAGCGATATCAAGGGGCTATGATGACATCCTGGTGATGTTTGGCGACACGCCGTTAATCGATCCGGAAGCACTGGCGGCGGCGCGGCTGAAGCTGGCCGAAGGTGCGGCTGTCGTCGTGGTCGGCTTCCGTACGGAAAATCCTTCGGGCTACGGCCGGCTTATCGAAAAGGCCGGCAAGCTCGTCGCCATCCGCGAGGAGAAGGACTGTTCGGACGAGGAGAAGAAAATCACCTTCTGTAATGGCGGGCTGATGGCGGTCGCCGGCAGGCATGCGCTGAAGCTGCTCGATCAAGTCGGCAGCAAGAACGCCAAGGGCGAGTATTATCTCACCGACATCGTTGAGATCGCCGCTGCGCAAGGACTTGATGTCGTCGCCATCGAAGCCAGTTTCGAAAATGCCCTCGGCATCAACAACCGCGCCGAGCTTGCCCAGGCGGAAGGCATCTGGCAGGCGCGCCGGCGGCATGAAGCGATGCTTTCCGGCGTGACGCTGATTGCGCCAGAAACCGTGTTCTTCTCGCACGACACCGATATCGGCGCCGATACGATCATCGAGCCCAATGTCTGGTTCGGGCCGGGCGTGAAAATCGCCACGGGCGCCAAGATCCATGCCTTCAGCCATATCGAAGGCGCAACCATCGCGTCGAATTGCGATGTCGGGCCGTTCGCGCGGCTGCGGCCCGGGGCCGATCTGAGAAACAAAGCCAAGGTCGGCAATTTCTGCGAGGTAAAGCAAGCGATCGTCGAGGAGGGCGCCAAGGTCAACCACCTGACCTATATCGGCGATGCCCGCATCGGCGCAGGCGCCAATATCGGCGCCGGCACCATCACCTGCAATTATGACGGTTATTCGAAATTCTTCACCGATATCGGCGAGGGCGCCTTCGTCGGCTCGAATTCCTCGCTGGTGGCGCCGGTGTCGATCGGCAAGGGCGGCTACATCGCCTCGGGCAGCGTCATCACCGAAAGCGTGCCCGACGATGCACTGGCCTTCGGCCGTGCCCGCCAGCGGACTCTGCCCGGCAAGGGCAAGGAGTTGCGCGAACGGTTCGCTTCGGCTGCGGCTGCCCACAAAAAAGGATAGCCTAACGGAACTCAGCGACAAGCTGGATTTCCCCAACGATTGCATCGTTGAAGGCGGACAGGTCTTCGGCCGGGATCCAGTATTCCAGATGCGCCCGGCTGCCGGCATGCTGGACGCTGTAACGGTCCAGAAAGCTGCGGCGCACCTCGAAACGGGTCACGAAACCTGATCCGCTCGCGGGCACATTCCAGTCTCGGGCGATCTGGGTGGCATAGGCCTCGCTCGTTACCGGATAGAAGATCGGCTGATCGGCAAGTCGAGGAGGAAAGACGCGCATCCCTGAACTCTGGATCAACTCCAGTTCGCGTGGCCCAACCGGACGCCAAAGTGTCACCGTGTCAATTCGTTCGTTCATGGCCGCATCATGTCTTTGACTGATTTCAGGAGCCTTTGAGGCGAGATAGGATATATGAGCGGAGAAACTGAGCAATTGCAGTAACCGGATTGCAAGAGCGCTCTGTGATGGTGCATCTGTGCAGGATAGTCCGGCTGATACCGGACGAAATGGAATGTGATTTTTCGCGGTCGCCAGGCAGTCTCTAAATAGTGCCGGGTTTGAAGTCAGAGTCGGGGGAAGCGCCATGTGCGGTATCGTTGGAATAGTCGGTAACTCGCCGGTCGCGCCGCTTATCGTCGATGCGCTGAAAAGGCTCGAATATCGCGGCTATGATTCGGCCGGCGTCGCGACCATCGATCATGGCCATCTCGCCCGTCGCCGTGCCGAAGGCAAGCTGATCAATCTCGAGCGCCGGCTGAAGGACGAACCGCTCGGTGGCACGATCGGCATCGGCCACACGCGCTGGGCAACGCATGGCGTGCCGAACGAGACCAATGCGCATCCGCATTTTTCCGACGGGCTCGCCATCGTCCATAACGGCATTATCGAGAATTTCGCCGAATTGCGCGATGAGTTGATCCGCGACGGCTATACGTTTTCCTCGCAGACCGACACCGAGGTCGTCGCCCATCTGGTGGCGCGCGAACTGGCCAGGGGCCTGAAGCCGGTCGAGGCCGCGCATCAGGCGCTGAAGCGGCTGGAAGGCGCCTTTGCGCTGGCCATCATGTTTAAGGGCGACGAGGATCTGATCGTCGGCGCCCGCAATGGCCCGCCGCTGGCCGTCGGACATGGCGATGGCGAGATGTTCCTGGGCTCCGACGCCATCGCGCTTGCCCCGTTCACCAACTCGATCACCTATCTGGAAGACGGCGACTGGGCGGTAGTGCGCCGCAACGACGTTGCCATCTTCGACATGGACGGCAACAAGGTCGACCGCAAACGCCAGCAGTCGCTCAGCACGAGCTTCATGGTCGACAAGGGCAACCGGCGCCATTTCATGGAAAAGGAAATCCACGAACAGCCGGAAGTGATCTCGCACACGCTGGCACATTATGTGGATTTCGTCGGTGGCGTCTCGAAGCCGCTCGACCTGCCATTCGATTTCGCCAAGATCGACCGGCTGGCGATTTCGGCCTGTGGCACCGCTTATCTCGCCGGGTTGATCAGCAAATACTGGTTCGAGCGCTATGCGCGGCTGCCGGTCGACATCGATGTCGCCTCGGAGTTCCGCTACCGCGAGATGCCGCTGTCGAAGACCGATGCCGCCTTCTTTATCTCGCAATCGGGCGAGACGGCGGACACACTGGCGTCGCTGCGCTACTGCCGCAAGGCCGGCATGAAGATCGGTGTTGTGGTCAATGTGCGCGAATCGACCATGGCGCGCGAATCCGACGTCATCCTGCCGACACTGGCCGGCCCGGAGATCGGCGTCGCCTCGACCAAGGCGTTCACCTGCCAGCTCTCCGTGCTGGCTTCGCTGGCGGTGCGAGCTGGTATGGCGCGTGGGACCATTTCGCCCGAGCAGGAGAAGACACTGGTGCGCGCGCTATCCGAAGCGCCGCGTTACGCCAACCAGGTGCTGAAGCTCGATGGGCAGATCGAAAAGATCGCTCGCGACCTCTCGCACTACAAGAATGTACTTTACCTCGGCCGCGACACCAATTTTCCGCTGGCCATGGAAGGCGCGCTGAAGCTCAAGGAAATTTCCTATATCCACGCCGAAGGCTATGCCGCCGGCGAGCTGAAGCACGGGCCGATCGCACTGATCGATGAGAACATGCCTGTCATCGTCATCGCCCCGCACGACCGCATCTTCGAAAAGACGGTGTCGAACATGCAAGAGGTGGCGGCGCGCGGCGGCAAGATCATCCTGATCACCGACAGCAAGGGCGCTGCACACGCTACGGTGAAGACGATGGAGACGATCGTTTTGCCGGACGTGCCGGAAATCATCTCGCCGATCATCTACGCGCTGCCGATCCAGATGCTCGCCTATTTCACCGCCGTGTTCATGGGCACGGACGTCGACCAGCCTCGCAACTTGGCGAAATCGGTAACGGTGGAATAGGTCTCGTTTAAAAACTTCGCAATTCCAAAGCGCCTTCGGGTTCAGTAGTGTCGCGTTGCAAACACACGCTGCGGTGAACCATGTCGGATGCTCTCAAGACCTCAGGCATGACCCGGCTGAGAAACTATTTCCTGACCGGCTTCGTCGTTTGCGCGCCATTGGCGATCACCGCCTACATTGCCTGGTCGCTTATCGGCTGGGTCGATTCCTGGGTGAAACCCTACATCCCGGTACGCTACAATCCGGACACCTACCTGCCGTTTCCAGTGCCGGGTTTTGGGCTGATCGTTGCCCTGATCCTCATCACCTTTATCGGTTTCCTGACAGCCAATATCGTCGGTCGCGCCATCGTCAACTTCGGCGAGCGCCTGCTTGGCCGCATGCCGCTGGTGCGCGGCATCTACGGCTCGCTGAAGCAGATTTTCGAGACCGTGCTGTCGAACAAGGGCGACATGTTCCGCCAGGTCGGGTTGGTCGAATATCCGCGCAAGGGGGTCTGGTCGCTGGTCTTCGTCGCCAGCGAGAAGGAAACCGAGATCAACCAGAAGCTCGACCAGCAAGGCGATCCGCTGATTGCGGTGTTCATGCCGTGTACGCCTAACCCGACTACGGGCTTTCTGATGTATGTACCGAAATCCGACATCGTGCTGCTCGACATGACGATCGAGGACGGAGCCAAGCTGATCGTTTCGGCCGGCCTGGTGGCGCCGGCGGTCAAAATGGTGACGGTGAACGGCGAGCAGATCCACGGCGCGCTCGCCAATCCGCCGCTCGACGCGATGCCTCAGCCGGCGCGCAGGAGCCGCACGGCCTCGTCGCGGCCGAATAGATAGAGCAGCAGGCGCAGCGCCGTGCCGCGTTCGGACTGCAGTTGCGGATCACGCGACAGGATCAGCCGCGCATCGTCGCGGGCGGCCTCGAGCAGGTCGGCATGCGCCTCGATGCGCGCCACCTGGAAGCCCGGCGTGCCGGATTGGCGGGTGCCGAGCAACTCGCCTTCGCCGCGCAGCTTCAGATCCTCTTCGGCGATGCGGAAGCCGTCCTCGGTCTCGCGCATCACCGACAGCCGGCGTTTGGCCGTCTCGCCAATCGGGTCCTTGTAGAGCAGCACGCAGGACGACGGCTTGTCGCCGCGCCCGACCCGGCCGCGCAATTGGTGCAACTGGGCAAGGCCAAAACGCTCGGCATGCTCGATGACCATGATTGTTGCGTCAGGCACATCGACGCCGACCTCGATCACCGTGGTGGCGATCAGGATGCGCGTTTCACCCTGCTTGAAGGCGCGCATCGCCTCGTCCTTGTCGGCGCCCTTCATGCGGCCATGCACCAGGCCAATCCGATCACCGAACAGCGGCTTCAGCGAGGCAAAACGGTCCTCGGCCGACATCAGCTTGATCTCCTCGGATTCCTCAACCAGCGGACAGATCCAGTAGATTTTCTGGCCATCGGCGACAGCGTCGAGCATGCGGCCGATCAGCTCGTCGAGCCGTTCAAGCGGCAAGGTGACGGTGCGGATCGGCTGGCGGCCGGCCGGCTTTTCCGTCAGCTTCGACACGTCCATGTCGCCGAAGGCAGTCAGCACCAGCGTCCGCGGTATCGGCGTTGCCGTCATCACCAGCATGTCGGGCGCATCGCCCTTGGCGGTGATGGCAAGGCGCTGGTGGACGCCGAAACGGTGCTGCTCGTCGACGACGGCGAACACGAGGTCATGGAACGTCACCGTTTGCTGGAACAGCGCATGGGTGCCGACGACGATGTCGATGTCGCCATTGGCCAGCCCGGTCAGCGTGTCGGCGCGCTCGCGGCCGTTTTCGCGGCCGGTGAGGATGGCGACGCGCAAGCCGGACCGTTCCGCCAACGGCGCAATCGTTGCCAGATGCTGGCGCGCCAGGATTTCGGTCGGCGCCATCAATGCCGCCTGGCCGCCGGCCTCGACGGCACGCGCCATGGCAAGCAGCGCGACCACCGTCTTGCCGGAGCCGACATCGCCCTGCAAAAGGCGCAGCATGCGTTCGGGGTCGCCGAGATCGGCGTTGATTTCGGCAAGCGCCATTTCCTGCGACATGGTCAGCGAATAAGGGAGTGCCGCGCGCAATTGTTCGACTATGCGGCCGTCGCCAACGAGTGGCCGGCCCGATAATCGGTGGACCTTGGCCCGGACCAGCGCCAGCGATACCTGGCCGGCCAAGAACTCGTCATAGGCAAGGCGCCGCCACGCCGCGCCGTCGACGGAGACGTCGATCGGGTCGGCAGGATTGTGGACCCGGGTGAGCGCATCGCCGAAAGCAGGAAAGGCGTGGCGGCGCCGGAACTCGCCGTCCTGCCATTCGGGCAGCACCGGCAGGCGGGCCAGCGCTTGGGCAATCGCCCGGCGCAGCACCTTGCCCGAGAGCCCGGCGGTCAGCGGATAGACCGGCTCGACCAATGGGAGGTTTTCTGCGTCGCCGGCAAGTGCGATATGGTCGGGATGAACCATGGTCGGGCGGCCGTTGAACCATTCCATGCGGCCCGAGACGACGACATGCTCGCCTACGGGCATCGCTTTTTCGAGATAGGCGGCATGGGCATGGAAGAAGGTCAGCGCGATCTCGCCAGTGTCGTCATGGGCGTAGACCCGGTAGGGTACCGACCTGTTGCCACGCGGCGGCGGCTGGTGGCGGTCGATGCGCACATCGAGCGTGACGATTGCGCCCTCGGCCGAACCGGCGATGCCCGGCCGGTTGCGGCGATCGATGACAGTATGCGGCAGCACGAACAAGAGGTCGCCGGCGCGCGCTGCCCGGTCGCCGAGATCCGCCGCCACGACTTTCTCGATCAATACGCCAACCTTCGACCCGACGCCGGCAAGCGAGGTGATCGGGACAAACAGCGGATCGAGGAGGGAGGGACGCATGATGTCAGCTTATGTTGCGCCGGCCGGAGCGCAAGGCTGACACCGCCTTCTATCCACGCTATATGCGCCGCCTGGGCAAGGATGTTGCACGATGACCGGAACGACTCGATCAAGCGAGGGGCTCGATACCCGCCGCCGCAAGCTTCTGTTTCGTTCGTGGCACCGCGGCATGCGCGAGATGGACCTGATACTCGGCAGCTTCGCCGATGCCGAGATCGGCGCCTTGACCGGCGACGAAATCGACCAATATGAGAGGCTTCTCGACATTCCCGACACCGAATTCCTGCCTATCGTCACCGGCGAGCGCCCGGTTCCGACGGATATAGATTGTGCCGTCCTGCAAAAAATCCTGGCTTCGCGCCGGGACATGACCTTCTGAACAACGTGTAGCCATGAGCCTTATCCCTACGATCGGTCTGCCGAAAGGCCGCGCCGGCCAGTTCATTGTCGATGGCGTCGCCGACGGCTATGAAGCCTTTGCGCTGGTGCAGGCTGCGCACGAGATCGCCCCTGACAAGCCGGTGCTTTTCGTGGCACGCGACGGCCAGCGTCTGCCGGCGATCGTCGAGGCGCTTGCCTTTGCCGCGCCGGGCCTGCCGGTGCTGGAACTGCCGGCCTGGGATTGCCTGCCTTACGACCGCGTCTCGCCCGGCGCCGATGCCGCCGCAAGGCGGCTCGATGCGCTGGCAGCAATGATTGCGCTGGCGAAGAGGCCGCACCGCGCCGTCATTCTCACCACCGCGAATGCGTTGCTTCAGCGCATTCCGCCGGCGGAACTCGTCGAGGCGCAGACCTTTCACGCCAAGCCCGGTAACCAGATCGACATGAATGTACTGGTGTCGCGGCTGGAGACTTCCGGCTTCGAGCGGGTACCGACGGTGCGCGGCATCGGCGAATTTGCAGTGCGGGGCGGCATCCTCGATCTCTTCGCGCCCGGATGGGCGGAGGCGCTGCGCCTCGATTTCTTCGGCGATACGCTGGAATCGATCCGCGTCTTCGACACCGCAACACAGAGAACCACCGGCCAGCGCAAGTCGATGGCGTTGCAGGCGATGAGCGAGGTGGCGCTGACGCCGGAAACCATCAGCCGCTTCCGCCGTGCCTATATCGAAGCCTTTGGCGCACCCTCGCGCGACGATGGGCTCTATGCAGCGGTCAGCGAGGGCAGGCGGTTTGCCGGCATGGAGCACTGGCTGCCGTTCTTCTATGAGCGGCTGGAAACCGTCTTCGAATATCTACCCGACGCGCCTGTGGTTTTCGACCATCTGGCGCATGAGGCACTGGCCGAGCGCCACACTCTGATCCTCGACCACTACGAAGCGCGCAAGAAGCAGGCCGACGGCGCCTTGAAGGACGCGGTGCCCTACAAGCCGGTGCCGCCGGATCTGCTCTATCTGTCGCCAGAGAACCTGATTGCCTCGCTTGGCCCGCGCGAAGCAATAGACTTCACGTCGTTCGATGCGCCCGATGCCGGTGCGAAAAAGGTGTTCCATGCCGGCTCGCGCCACGGCCGCAGCTTCGTCGAGGAACGCGCCGACCCTAGCGCCAACGTTTTCGACGTCGTCGTAAAACACATTTCCGACGAGCGCGCTGCACGCCGCCGCGTCATCGTCGCCGGCTGGACCGAGGGTTCGCTCGACCGGCTTGGTCAGATCCTGGCCGAGCATCATCTTGGCAATCTGAAGCCGGTGGCGACGCTTGCCGAAGCCGAAAGGCTTGAGCCGGGGCAGGCGGGACTGGCCGTGCTGCCGCTCGAATCCGGCTTCGAGACGGAGAAACTGGTCGTTGTCGCCGAGCAGGACATTCTCGGCGACCGGCTGATCCGACGCTCGAAGCGCAAGAAGCGCGCGTCCGACTTCATCGCCGAGGCTTCGGCGTTGTCCTCGGGCGATATTGTCGTCCATTCCGATCATGGCATTGGCCGTTTCATCGGGTTGCGTACCATCGAGGCGGTTGGTGCGCCTCACGATTGCCTCGAAATCCACTATGCCGGCGATGATCGGCTGTTCCTGCCTGTGGAAAACATCGAGCTGCTGTCGCGCTATGGCTCGGATTCGGCCGAGGCGACGCTCGACAAGCTTGGCGGCGGCGCCTGGCAATCGCGCAAGGCGCGGCTGAAGAAGCGCCTGCTCGACATGGCCGGGCAGCTGATCCGCATCGCCGCCGAGCGGCAGATGCGGGCCGCACCGGCGCTGGTGCCGGCGGAAGGCCTCTATGGCGAGTTTGCAGCGCGTTTTCCCTATGAGGAGACCGATGACCAGCAGACGGCGATCGATTCGGTCATGGATGATCTAGGCGCCGGAAAGCCGATGGACCGGCTGATCTGCGGCGATGTCGGCTTCGGCAAGACCGAAGTTGCACTTCGCGCCGCCTTCATCGCGGCGATGGAAGGCGTTCAGGTGGCGGTGGTGGTGCCGACGACATTGTTGTCGCGCCAGCATTTCAAGACCTTCTCGCAGCGCTTCTCGGGCCTGCCGATCCGTGTCGCCCAAGCCTCGCGGCTGGTCGGCGCCAAGGAACTGGCCGAGGCCAAGAAGGGCATCGCCGAAGGTCAGGTTGACATTGTCGTCGGCACGCACGCGCTGCTCGGCTCCTCGATCTCGTTCAAGAATCTCGGCCTGCTGATCATCGACGAGGAGCAGCATTTCGGCGTCAAGCACAAGGAACGGCTGAAAGACCTGAAGACCGACGTCCACGTCCTGACTTTGTCGGCGACGCCGATCCCGCGAACGTTGCAGCTTGCCTTGACCGGCGTGCGCGAGCTCTCGCTGATCGCTACGCCGCCGGTCGACCGCATGGCGGTGCGCACCTTCATCTCGCCCTTCGATCCGCTGGTCATCCGCGAAACGTTGCTGCGCGAGCGCTACCGTGGCGGCCATTCCTTCTATGTCGTGCCGCGCATCAGCGATCTCGCGGAAATCCATGATTTTCTGCGCGAATCCGTGCCTGAGCTGAAAGTGGCGGTGGCGCATGGCCAGATGCCGCCGGGCGAACTCGACGACATCATGAACGCCTTCTATGACGGCCAGTACGATGTGCTTTTGTCGACCACCATCGTCGAATCCGGCCTCGATATCCCGACCGCCAACACGCTGATAGTGCACCGCGCCGATATGTTCGGACTGTCGCAGCTCTATCAGCTGCGCGGCCGTGTCGGCCGTTCGAAGGTGCGCGCCTACGCGCTGTTCACACTGCCCGCCAACCGCAAGCTCACCGATACAGCCGAGCGTCGGCTGAAAGTGCTGCAGTCGCTCGATACGCTCGGCGCCGGTTTCCAACTGGCTAGCCACGACCTCGATATCCGCGGCGCCGGCAATCTGCTCGGCGAAGAGCAGTCGGGCCACATCAAGGAGGTTGGTTTCGAGCTCTACCAACAGATGCTGGAGGAGGCGGTGGCCGAAGTGAAGGATTCCGGCGAGGTGCAGGACGGCGGCTGGTCGCCGCAGATCGCCGTCGGCACAGCGGTGATGATCCCGGAAAGCTATGTCCCGGACCTGCAGCTCAGGCTGGCGCTCTATCGCCGTCTTGGCGATCTGGAAAATACGGCAGAGATCGATGCTTTCGGCGCCGAGCTGATCGACCGGTTCGGGACGCTGCCGGAAGAGGTAAAACATCTGTTGAAGATCGTCTTCATCAAGGCGCTTTGCCGCAAGGCCAACGTCGAGAAGCTCGACGCCGGGCCGAAAGGCGTCGTCATCCATTTCCGCAAGCGGGAATTCCCCAATCCGGTCGGGCTGGTCAAGCTCATCGGCGAACAGGGCTCGCTGGCCAAGATCCGGCCCGACCAGAGCGTCGTGTTCAGCCGCGACTGGCCGACCCCCGAAAAGCGACTGGCAGGCTCGGCGGTTGTCATGACGCAGTTGGCACGACTGGTGGAGAAGGCGGCGGCATAGCAGGGTGTCGCTGGTGCTCTGGGCACAGCCGCACCGGCACTTTCACCGTGCCGTGCCCATTCGCCACGCGGCCAATTCCGGTCTAGAATAGGAAATCGGCTTCGTGTATGGAGCCGCGACCCCATATTGGGCGGATTGGCGGGCGATGGCGTCCGCGCGAAAGAGCGTTGGGTGCTTCGATGACGAAATGGTCGCCGAATTCGTGGAGAGCTAAGCCGATCCAGCAGGTTCCTGCCTATCCGGACCTTGTCGCGCTGAGGAACACGGAAGCCCAGCTCGCCACCTTTCCGCCGTTGGTTTTTGCAGGTGAGGCGCGCAAGCTGAAGAAGCAGCTTGCAGCCGTCGCTGCCGGGGACGCATTCCTTCTGCAGGGTGGCGATTGCGCCGAGAGCTTCGCCGAGCATGGCGCCGACAATATCCGCGACTTCTTCCGCGTCTTTTTGCAGATGTCGGTGGTACTGACCTTCGCCGGCGCGCAGCCGGTGGTGAAGGTCGGCCGTGTCGCCGGCCAGTTCGCCAAGCCGCGCTCGTCCGACAATGAGACCAAGGGCGGTGTGACGCTGCCCAGCTATCGCGGCGACATCATCAATGGCATCGAGTTCGATGCCAAGTCGCGCATTCCCGATCCTGCGCGGCAGGAGATGGCGTACCGCCAGTCGGCGGCGACGCTCAACCTGTTGCGCGCCTTCGCCCAGGGCGGCTACGCCAGCCTGGAGAACGTGCATCAATGGATGCTCGGCTTCGTGTCCGACAGCCCGCAGGGCGAGAAATACGAGTCGCTCGCCAACCGCATCACTGAGACGATGGACTTCATGAAGGCCGTCGGCATCACCTCGGAGACCAATTACGCGCTACGCGAGACCGATTTCTACACCAGCCATGAGGCGCTGCTGCTCGGTTATGAAGAGGCGCTGACTCGCGTCGATTCGACTTCGGGCGACTGGTACGCCACCTCCGGCCACATGATCTGGATCGGCGATCGCACGCGCCAACCCGACCACGCGCATGTCGAATACTGCCGTGGCATCAAGAACCCGCTCGGCCTGAAATGTGGCCCGTCGCTGACGCCGGACGGCCTGTTGCAGCTCATCGACCTGCTCAATCCGGAGAATGAGCCTGGCCGGCTGACGCTGATTGCCCGCTTCGGTTCCGATAAGGTCGCCGAACATCTGCCCAAACTGGTGCGCGCGGTGCAGAAGGAAGGCCGCAGCGTGGTGTGGTCGTCGGATCCGATGCATGGCAATACCATCGAGGCCGCCGGCTACAAGACACGGCCGTTCGACCGCATCCTGAAGGAGGTGCAGACCTTCTTCGAGGTGCATCGCGCCGAAGGCACGCATCCCGGCGGCATCCACATCGAGATGACCGGCAAAAACGTCACCGAGTGCACCGGTGGTGCCCGCGCCATCACCGCCGAAGAGCTGCAGGATCGCTACCACACCCATTGCGACCCGCGCCTCAATGCCGACCAGGCGATCGAGCTAGCCTTCCTGGTGTCCGATCTGCTCAAGAAGAGCCATCCGGTCCAGCACAAGCAGGCCGTCAACGGCTGATGCGATCTGAACTTTGATGTATTGAAAAAGCGCCGGAAAAATCCGGCGCTTTTTGTATTCAATCCGGCGGGTGTCGCATTTGCTGGCGCGTAACGGGCGCAAAACTGGAATCCTGCCAAGCGATGGCAATTGCATTGGGAGGCCGAGATGGCTGACAGTCACAGCGGATCATGCTTGTGCGGGGCAGTGCGGTTGCAGACGCGAGGACCGCTACGCGGCGTTATCTACTGCCATTGCTCGCAGTGCCGAAAGCAGAGCGGGCATTTTTATGCCGCGACCAATGTCGCCGATCGCGACATCACAATCGCCGGCGCAGAGAACGTCACCTGGTACGAGGCATCTTCGTTTGCCAGGCGCGGTTTCTGCAAGACATGCGGATCGCTGCTGTTCTGGAAACCGATGGAGGGTGGCTACGTTTCGGTCATGGCCGGCCTGTTCGACGCGCCAACCGGACTTCAAGGGGAATGTCATATCTTTGTCGGCGACAAGGGCGACTATTACGCGATCGACGACGGGCTGCCGCAGTTCGAGAAGTCGACGCCGTCGATCAAGGTGGCAGACGGCTGATTTTTTGAAGAGGCCGCCTTATTCCCTTGATCCAGCCATTGCGCTATCCCCTGCCGGTGATTCCGAAGGGTTCTGGCATGCAGCGGCTGATCGACGCTTTTTACAATTCGGTGCGGGCGTTTCGCAAACTGGCCGCCGGCGAGGAGGCCTTCCAGCTGGAACTGGTCCTGCTTGTGCTTGCGCTGCCGCTCGGCTGGTTCCTTTCAGAATCGTGGCGCGGCTATGCCCTGCTGATCGGCGCGGTGCTGCTCATGATCATGATCGAAGTGCTGAACACCGGCATTGAGGCGGCATGCGACGCGTTCAGCCGGGAATTCAACATCGACATCCAGCTGGCCAAGGATTGCGGTTCGCTGGCAGTGCTGATTTCGGTGGTGATCGTCGCTGGCGTCTGGGGCGTCGCAGTCATCGAGCGCATCGTTGGGGTACCGATCTGAGGTTTCAGGCACCACATGCCGGTTAATCGAGGAGACCGATATGGCCGATACCGCCGGATTTCTGCTGCTTGAACGTGAGGGCCTGCCGGACGATCTGCACTGGCTGGTGGAAAAATATCCGCGTGAGGACTGGCAGGCGCATGCCAACATCCACGGTATGGCCAATATGTGGCTGCAGCGGCACGACATGTTCCGCGACCTTGGCGGCATGCTCACCAACGGCATTGGCGATTATCGTGAGGGCAGGCTGAACGCGCCGGAATTCGCACGCTGGTTCGCGCCGCGCCTCAATCATTTCCTCGGCAATCTCGACGGCCACCACAATGTCGAGGACCATCACTATTTCCCGGTCTTCGCCAGGGCCGAGACTCGTCTGAAGCGCGGCTTCGAAATCCTGGATGCCGATCACCACACAATCCATGAGGGACTGGAGCGCAATGCCGAAGCGGCAAATGCCTTCATCGGCACGCTTCAGGAGAGCGAGGACAAACAGCGCTTCGCCGCCGATGCCTATGCCGACGAGAACAGCCGGCTGATCGCCATGTTGACCCGGCATCTTGCCGACGAGGAAGACCTGATCATTCCGCTGATCCTCGAGAAGGGCGACCGCGCGCTCGGCATTGATTGATGATCAGCTTCCCTTGCGAAGCCCCTTCTTGGCGAGGACGTGCGACGCCAGCCAGCCGAAGATGGCTACAACGAGACCGATGACCAGGGCGATCAGCAACCGCTCGTGGCGGGCCAGCGCCTGACCGACGATGCGCTCCGCGCCCAGCCCGAAGACATAACCGACAGTGCAGAACAGTGCCGCCCAGACTACCGACGAGATGGCGTTGAGGATGACGAAGCGCGCAGCCGCAATGCCCGACAGCCCGGCCGCGATACCACCGACCAGGCGCAGGCCATAGATGTAGCGATTCGACAGCACGAAAATGTTGGGATGAGAGGTGACAAGGCGGTAGGCGTGGCTGAAACCCGGCCGGGCTCGGAGTCTGATCACGAATTTATGGTCGGCGAAGCTCCGTCCCAGGATGAAAAAGAACGTGTCGCCACCGAAGGCGCCGAGCGCCGCCGCGAGGAAGGCCTGCCACGGGACGAAGACATGCTGATGCGCAAAGAAACCGCCAAGGATGGCGGCGCTTTCGCCCTCGGCGACGCAGCCCAGAAAAACCGCGACGAGCCCATATTGCTCAATGAGACGATGAATGGCTTCCGTCATGAAGACGTCCGCTGCTTCGACAGAATCTCGTCGATGCGCTTCACCTGCTCGGCCAGCCGGGCGATCTCGTCGCGCATGCCGATGATCTGGCTGTGGCGCAGTTCGTCGAGCTTTTCATGCAACGCCATGATCTCGATCTCGGCCTTGAGATTAACCTCATAGTCGTGGGCGGCGTCGATACGATCGCGCTCGGTCTGGCGGTTCTGCGCCATCATGATCACTGGCGCCTGCAGGGCAGCAACCATGGAAAGCACGAGATTGAGGAAGATGAAAGGATAGGGATCGAAGGCGGCGCGCGACAAGAGCCAGACATTGCCTGCCGTCCACAGGATCAGGAAGCCAATGAATGTCAGGATGAAGGACCACGAACCGCCGATCCGGGCGATGGTGTCAGCCAGGCGGTCGCCAAACGTCTGGTGAAAGGCGACGGCCTTGTTGGTGTCCTTGGAGATCGTGGTGCGCTCGAGCGTTGATTGCAGCACCCGGCTTTCGAGCGCGCTGAGGCCGTCCGGCTTTCGCTTCAGCCAGCGGTTTGCCAGATCCTCGATCGTTTTGTTCATCGTCGCCTCCGTCGTCAGCGATAGACGTAGAAGCTGCCGGTTCATACGGGAAGTGGTAGATTGACGCGATGGGGTCAGGAAACAATGGTGGATTTTCAGAAGATTCGCGCCCGTGCGGCGAAACGCAAAGGCGGTGAGGCAGCGCTGACGTCGCTGCTGGGCCCTACGCCCGACAATGCCGCGCTGGCAAAGATTGCGGATGACCGGATCCTGTCGACCATGGCCGAACGGGTCTTTGCCGCCGGCTTCGTCTGGCGCGTCATCGAGCAGAAATGGCCAGGTTTCGAGGAAGCATTTCTTGGCTTCGAGCCGAAGCGGCTGCTGTTCCAGCCTGACGATTTCTGGCACGATCTCACCGCCGACAAGCGCATCGTGCGCAATCCGCAGAAGATCAAGTCGGTACGCGACAACGCAGCCTTCGTCGAGCGCGTGTCGAAGGAGCATGGCAGCTTCGGCAAGTTCCTCGCCGACTGGCCGGCCGGCGATCAGGTCGGGCTGATGGCTTATCTCGGCAAGCACGGGAGCCGGCTCGGCGGCAATACCGGCCAGTATTGTCTGCGCTGGCTGGAGTGGGACGCCTTCATCGTCTCGGTCGACATGGCGGCAGCGCTGCGCGACGCCGGGCTCGACATCGCGCAGAGCCCGACATCGAAGAAGGACCTAGACAAGATCCAGGTGCAGATCAACGCCTGGGCGGCGGAGACCGAGCTGCCGCACCGACACATTTCGCGCATTCTGGCAATGTCGATCGGCGAGAACCATCCGCCGGAGGCGCTACGCGAATATATGGGCGAATAGGACCGATTGTTTGATCCAAACGAACGCCATTGCCCGACGAATTTTGCCGCGCTAAACCCACAGGCATGATCGACAAGACCGCTCCAGACATATTGCGCATCGCCGTCGCCCAGCTCAATCCGACGGTCGGCGACGTCGCCGGCAATCTTGCCAAGGCGCGCGAGGCGAGGGCGGATGCCGCCCGCCAGGGCGCCGATCTCGTGCTGTTCACCGAGCTTTTCCTGGCCGGCTATCCGCCTGAGGATCTGGTGCTGAAGCCCGCCTTCCTGAAGGCCTGCGAGCGGGCGGCGGAGGATTTCGCCGGCGATACCGCCGATGGCGGCCCGGGTTTCATCATCGGCACGCCGTTGAAGCGCAAGACCGGCACGCACAATTCGATCATCTTTGCCGATGGCGGCAAGATCCTTGCCGAACGCTACAAGCTCGATCTGCCGAATTACGGTGAGTTCGACGAGAAGCGCGTCTTCCAGGCCGGACCCGAGATCCAGGGGCCGGTCAATTTCCGCGGCGTGCGGGTGGGAGTGCCGATCTGTGAAGATATCTGGGGCGAGATTGCCGTCTGCGAGACGCTGGCCGAAAGCGGCGCGGAAATCCTGCTGGTCCCGAACGGCTCGCCCTATTACCGCGGCAAGGTCGACGTCCGCCACCAGATCGTCATCCGCCAGGTCATCGAATGCGGACTGCCGATTATCTATGCCAACCAGCTTGGCGGCCAGGACGAGCTGATCTTCGACGGCGCGTCGTTTGCCATAGGCTCTGACAAGACGCTGGCCTTCCAGATGAGCCAGTTCGAGGAGACGGTCAACGTCACCACCTGGAAGCGAAAGAATGACGTCTGGGTCTGCTCTGACGGACCGATGTCGAAAATCCCGGAGAAGGAGGAGGCCGACTATCGCGCCTGCATGTTGGGCCTGCGCGACTACGTCAACAAGAACGGCTTCAAGAATGTCGTGCTCGGCCTTTCCGGCGGCATCGATTCGGCGATCTGCGCGGCACTTGCCGTCGATGCGCTCGGCGAGGAACGGCTGCGCGCCGTGATGATGCCTTACCGCTACACTTCGACGGACTCGCTCAAGGACGCCGAGGACTGCGCCCGCGCGCTCGGCTGCCGCTACGATATCGTGCCGATCTTCGAGCCGGTCGAGGGCTTCCTGCACACACTGACGCAGCTTTTCGAGGGCACCAAGGAAGGCATCACCGAGGAAAATCTGCAGAGCCGGGCCCGTGGCACCATCCTGATGGCGATTTCCAACAAGTTCGGCTCGATGGTGGTCACTACCGGCAACAAGAGCGAGATGTCGGTAGGCTACGCCACGCTCTATGGCGACATGAATGGCGGCTTCAACCCGATAAAGGACCTCTACAAGATGCAGGTCTATGCGTTGTCGCGCTGGCGCAACGCGCATGTGCCGCCGGGCGCGCTAGGCCCGTCCGGCGAGGTGATCCCGAACAATATCATCGACAAGGCGCCCTCGGCGGAACTGCGCGAGAACCAGACCGACCAGGATTCGCTGCCGCCCTATCCAGTGCTCGACGACATATTGGAGTGTCTGGTCGAGAACGAGATGGGTGTCGACGAGATCGTTGCGCGCGGCCATGACCGGGCGACGGTGACGCGCGTCGAGCACCTGCTTTACGTCGCCGAATACAAGCGCCGGCAGGCAGCGCCCGGCGTGAAGATCACCAGGAAGAATTTTGGCCGCGACCGCCGCTATCCTATTACCAACCGGTTCAGGGATGGCGGGTAGGCGATTGGCTGCATAACGGTTTAGCCATGGCCAACTTTGAAATCAGCTTCGACCTGTCGCAGATCGACTTCCGGGCGACGTCCGACATTTTGAAGGAGAGCTATTGGGGCAGCGGCCGCAGCGATGAACTGCACCGCCGCGCCTTTGCCAACTCACTGTGCGTCGGCGCCTATGTCGGCGGCAATCAGGTCGGCTTTGGCCGGGCGATCACCGACCGTACGGTATTTGCCTATCTCGCCGACATCATTGTCTGGCCCGGGTATCGCGGGCAAGGCATCGGGACCCGGCTTGTCCAGGCGCTTATCGACCACCCGGATTGCAAGACTGTCACCCACTGGAGCCTGTCTACCAACGATGCCCACGCGGTCTACGAGAAGCTCGGCTTCAGGCCTTCCACCGACGGCCGCTATATGCGCCTCGACCGCGTCCCGGCAGCCTGAACAGAGGCAGCGCACAACCGACCGTTGTTGCAAAATCGTCTCACTGGTTGGACCAGATGCGCTTTCGACCATCTACTGACTTGGCGCGGCGTTGAGGCGTCTCTATAAACGCCTTTCCGCGATCCCCTTGGGGAGGACCGAAATGCCAGGATTTGACATCGTTATGCGAGGCCGCGAAGCCTAGGTCCCAATCGGTGAGCCCGAAGGTTCTTACCCTTGCGGCGAAGTCGAGCTGAGAACAGGCGTTCGTCGATGCCGGTCGCCGCCCGTATTCGGGCGAGCCGCCAAATGTGCCGAACCTCCGCATTCCTTGGGTGCTAATTCGCCCGACGCGGTTTTTTCAATTTCGACCTTTCCGGGATCGGGCTCGTTTGCGCCCGAATGACATCATGGCTCGTTTTCGAATAGATTTGCGCGCGGGCGCCTTTCGCAGCGTTCTTGGTTTTACGCTCAGTCATTGGCGGCGCCAGCCGTGGCGGCTTTCGCTGATCATGGCCACATTCCTGCTGTCGACCCTGGCCGACGTGCTGACGCCGCTCTATTCCGGCCGGCTGGTCGACGCCGTTGCCAGCAGTGCCACTGCCGCCGATGTCGCATGGAATGCCGCGATGGCTGCCTTTTCGATGCTGGTGGCCCTGGCGCTCACCGGTGTCGTGCTGCGCAATCTCGCCTTCATGGCCATCGTCGAACTGACCCTGAAGATGATGGCCGACATCGCCGCCGATGCCTTCCACCGCGTCCAGCGCTTTTCCACCGACTGGCACGCCAACAGCTTCGCCGGATCGACGGTGCGCAAGGTAACGCGCGGCATGTGGGCGCTCGACCTGCTCAACGACACGATCCTGATCGCGCTGCTGCCGTCGGTCGTCATGCTTGTCGGCTCGACGCTGTTGCTCGGCTGGTTCTGGCCGCTGATGGGCGCGGTCGTCGCGACGGGTTCGGTGCTGTTCATCGCCGTGACGACGATGCTGTCGCTCGGCTATGTCGCGCCCGCGGCAAGGCTTGCCAATGCGTGGGATACGCGGCTTGGCGGTTCGCTGGCCGATGCGGTGAGCTGCAACGCCGTGGTCAAGGGTTTTGGCGCCGAGGAGCGCGAGGAGACGCGGCTTGCCGAGGTCGTCGCCAAATGGCGCGCACGCACGCGGCGCACCTGGGTGCGCGGCACCGTCAACGGCACCACGCAAGGCACGATGCTGCTGCTTTTGAGGGCAGCGGTCATCGGGTTCTCACTGCTTTTGTGGTCGTGGGGGCAGGCGAGCGCCGGCGACGTCGCCTTCGTGCTGACCTCATTCTTCGTGCTGCAAGGCTATCTGCGCGACATCGGCACGCATATCCGCAATCTGCAGCGCTCGATCAACGACATGGAGGAACTGGTCGACTTCCAGTCCGAACCACTCGGCATCGAGGATCGGCCCGGCGCCAAACCGATCCGGATCACCGATGGCCGTATCACCTTCGACAACGTCACGTTCCACTACGGCAGCCACCGCTTGCCGCTCTATCGCGACTTTTCGGTGGATATCGCGCCGGGCGAGCGGGTCGGGCTGGTTGGCCATTCGGGCTCCGGCAAGACGACGTTCGTCAAGCTGATCCAGCGCCTCTATGACGTGACTGCGGGAAATATCCTGATCGACGGCCAGGATATTGCCGATGTGGCGCAGGCGTCGCTGCGCGCACAGATCGCAATCGTCCAGCAGGAGCCGATCCTGTTCCACCGGTCGCTGGCTGAAAACATCGCATATGCCCGGCCGAGCGCCACGCAGGCCGAGATCGAGCACGCGGCGGTGTTGGCCAGCGCGCATGACTTCATCGCCAATTTGCCGAAAGGCTATGGCACGCTGGTCGGCGAGCGTGGCGTAAAGCTGTCGGGCGGCGAGCGTCAGCGTGTTGCAATCGCACGCGCCTTCCTCGCCGACGCGCGCATCCTCATCCTGGACGAGGCAACGTCGAGCCTCGATTCGGAATCGGAGGTACTGATCCAGCAGGCGATGGAGCGCTTGATGGTCGGCCGCACGACGCTGGTCATCGCCCACCGGCTGTCGACGGTGCGCGCGCTGGACAGGCTTCTGGTGTTCGATCGCGGCCGCATTGTCGAGGAGGGATCGCATGACCAACTGATCCGGCTGCAAGGCGGCATCTACCGCCGGCTGTTCGAACGTCAGGCGCTTGAGCTGACCAAAGGCCTGGTGATCTGACGGTTACGGCGCCCCGCCGGGATTTTAGCCGCCCGGGGGGGCCGCGGTTTTTGTGTGTGGGCGTAGTTTATTTTTTGGTTTCATATTAACAATAACCAACCCCCAAGCGATCGGCGGCGTGGGGGGGGGGGTTAGG